>CBFDBW010000005.1:0-25266 GCA_965603145.1 uncultured Syntrophobacterales bacterium | reverse complement strand
TCTGCTGCGTGGACTTGCAGATGGTTGCCTGCGCAATCGGCAGCTCTTTTTTCTTCTTCTCTTTTACCTCTTTTACCTCTTCTTCCATGGCTCACCTCCTTGTTTGGATACGGAGAATCTCTTCCGGTCCAACATCGGTAAAGGATATACGGGCTAGGTGTACATAACGTTCAGGTAGCAAGGGATGTTGCTCTATTTAATGGTATTCGTGAGTGCCCAGAACTACAGGTATTTGAAATTTGTTCTCCAGTATCTGGGCAAACTGCTCTGCACTGCTGTAAGGACAATCCGGCTTTGCCTTCGCCAAACACGAACTCAGGTGAATTACATCCGGCTTCATCTCCGACATTTTCATGGCGACTCCAGCGTTGGCTGCCAGGCTACGTCCCGGACACTCGCAGGTGACGAAGGAAATAACTTGAGACGGCTCAGCGAATTCTCCCTCACCCAGAGCCGCAGCCTTAAGACACCGCCATTCTCCAGCGCAGCCGTAACCACTGTCCATGTAAGCTCCACAGCCAACCACCATGACTTTCTTCATAGCGAACCTCCTTCAAATTCCCAGTTTATTCAACATCTAAAACCTGCTCCTTCCCCGCGAAGCGGGATCTTCAATGGGCCCGGATTCTTTACTGTTCCTCGCTCCAGGAAAGCATCTTGCATCTTGTTTTGTCAAGTAAAATAGTGTTATTTGTTTCACATTATATGAGTTATGAATTTATAGGTCATATGATACTAGAAGATTCAGGATGAATATTGGGGACCTAAAGGAAATTGGCGGGGCCTTACTTGCTCTTATCTTGAGTGAGGGGAGATGGCGATCCTTTTCCACAGAGTCTCAAGTGAAAAGAGATGGGAGAGGAAAAGATGGGTGAGCAAACCACCACCACATATATATCTGATTCTTTTTGCAAAAGATGACGGCTTCAACTATAATAAGTTTGTACGTTTTTGAACAATCACACTCTCCTACTCGGTTTTTCGTTGTCGGCCTTGGAGTCTACTCTCTCCTGCAGCGAGTGTAGATTAATCTAACCAAATAGAACGTATCTCGACTGTATATTATGCGACGGAACTTGCCATTGGCTTTGATAAAACGGAGCCTGAGTCTCAAGCTCTTCCTGGCTGTGACCACGGTCATTGGCCTTATCATGTTGGCCTTTGCCCTGATGAATACACAATATGAGAAAAAGATCCTAATCAGCCTTTTTCTGTGCCTCTCAGCCGGCCTTTATTTCTGTCTGCTCTTTCTGGTGCTGAGGCCGGTGCGACGTTTGGCCGAGATGGCCAAACAGATTGACCACGGCGACGATAATGGGCGAGTCTCTGTTGGCAGTGAGGATGAATTCGAACAGTTAGGCGTGAGCCTCAATGAATTGAGCCGCAAGCTGAAAGTGCGCACTGCGGACTTGCTTAAGAAGCGCGCGGCCTATCAGGCCTTGATCAGCAGCGTCAGCAACTATGTTGTGGCGATCAACCGCAATTTTGAAATCATTATGGTCAACGAGCGCTTTCAGAGTGAGTTTGGTATGCACTCGGAAGGCATCTGCTACCGAGATTGGAAGAATCGTTCCAGCAAATGTGAGAATTGTCCGGTGGAGAGGAGCTTTCTGGATGGAGAAATCCATACCAGTGAGGAGACTGTTGTTTTTAAGGACGGGCGGCAGGGGCAGATGGAAGTGCGAGCCACCCCCGTGAAAAACGAGCAGGGTGAAGTAATCTATGTGCTGGAGGCGGCCACCGACATTACCGAAAAGAAAAAATTGGAACAGGAAATAGGCCCAGGGACGGGCTCGCTGGAAGAGCGGGTGGCCGAGCGGTTCAAGCACCTGCAGGCATCGGAAGAGAAATATCGCACCATGTTCGAGCGCTGCCAGGATATGATCTGGTTCACCGATCCCCAGGGGAAGATGGTGGATATCAATCCGTGCGGGGTTGACATGCTCGGGTATCGGATCAAGGATGAACTACTCGCGGTTGATTCCTTAAGCGAGCTTTGGGAAGACCCCGGTGAACTGGCGCGCTTTCGCCAGCAGTTGCTGGAAAATGGGATGGTGAAAGACTTGGTGACTCGCTATAAGACCAAACAGGGTAACGCTTTGAATATTTCGCTCTCGGCGAATTTGATCAGCGATGAGAATGGTCGGATCATTGGCTATGAGGGCATTGCGCGCGACATTACCCGGCAAAAGCAGATGATTGACGAGATGCGCCGCAACAGTGAGCAGCTTTCTGCCTTGAACCGAATTTCACTGACGGTAAGCAGTTCACTCCAGGTGGAGGAGGTCCTGGCCAATACCATCGATCTCATTATCAGTGTGCTTCAGGTGGGCAGTGTTCGGGTCTATTTCCTGGCTGAAGGAGGAGAGAATCTTTACCTTGCTGCAGCCCGCGGCTTGTCACGTGAATTTGTCGAAAACCCACTTGTGCAGCGGAGAGCCCTGGGAGAAGGACTGCTGGGGGACGTGGCCCTGCAGGGCGAGACGGTGATCGCGGAAGATCCCAGCCAAGTGGGAGCCCTCTACCGGGACGCGGTGCAAAGGGAGGGGTTACAATCAGTGGCGTACATCCCTCTTCGTTCCAAGGGACGCACCGTAGGTGTTCTTAGTGCTTCCAGTCATTTCAGTGAGAAATTTTCCAGCCAACAGATAGAATTCCTCACCTCCATCGGCAACCAGATTGGCATGGCCGTGGAGAATGCCAATCTCTACGAAAAAACCCGGAAAGCGCTTGAAGATGTAAGCGCGGCCCAGGAGCAAGTGATGCGCACCGAGAAATTGGCTTCCCTGGGCAAGCTGTCGGCCACTATTGCGCACGAGATCAACAATCCCATTGCAGTGGTCCTCACCTACATCAGATTGATGCTCAAATTGATTGGGCGGCAGCACTTCACCCCGGAACGGCTGGAGGACATCAACCGCTACCTGGCCACCATGGAAGCAGAGACTAGTCGCTGCGGCGAGATTGTCAAGAACCTGTTGGCCTTTGCCCGCCAGTCCCAAATTGATATGAAAGCAAATTCGATCAGGAAGATTATTGACAGGACCTTGCCGCTCGTCTCACATGATCTAGAACTACGGGGCATAAGGCTGGTGAAAAAGCTGGAAGAGCACATACCTGACGTCCAATGCGATTTCAAGCAGATTCAGCAGGTGGTTCTCAATGTTCTGGGCAATGCTGCTGAGGCGATGACCGAAGGAGGCACCCTGACCTTGCAGGTCTGCCAGGCGGCAAAAGGCGACTATGTGGAGGTGGTTGTCACCGACACCGGCTGTGGTATTCCCCCTGAAAACCTGAAGGATATATTTGAACCCTTTTTCACCACCAAAGAACAAGGGAAAGGGGTTGGTCTGGGGCTAGCCGTGGTATACGGCATTGTCGCCCGACACCATGGGACGGTAGAGGTGGAAAGCCCGCCTGTGGGCGGGGAAAGCGGTAGCCGATTTCGCATCCGCTTGCCTATTGCTGTAGAGATCGGGGAGGCTGATGAGCCAGGAGGGGACAGCCAGATCTCGCCCCAACTCTGATATGGGCACTGTAGTAAGTGGGTAAATCTTCTATGCAGGTGTCCGGCATTAGAGATAAAACTGATAACGAACGGGATCGGAGGTTGCTGGATGAGCAAAAAGACCCGCATTCTTATAGTTGATGACGAGACTGCCATGAGAGAGTGCCTCCGGGACTGGCTTCTGGAGGACGACTATGAAGTGGGGCTGGCAGCCAGTGGCCCTGAGGCTATTGCCATGGCCAAGGATTACTCCTGGCATGTGGTGCTCTTGGATCTCAAAATGCCCGGCATGGACGGACTCCAGGCTCTGGCAGAATTGCGCCAGGTGGCTCCCAACGCCGAAGTGGTGATGATGACCGCCTATGCCACAGTGGATACTGCGGTGCAGGCCATGAAGAGTGGGGCTTTCGACTACCTGGTAAAACCCTTTGATCCGGAGGAGGTGGATCTGCTCATCAAGAAGATTGTCTCCCACCAGGAACTGGTGCTGGAAAACATTCTGCTTCGGCGGAGGCTGGAGGAGCGGGAAGAGTTTGATGAGATTATTGGGCAAAGTCAACCCATGCTGGATCTCTTTGAGACCCTCTCCCGGGTGGCGCCAGCGGATTCCACGGTGTTGATCACAGGGGAGAGCGGCACCGGCAAGGAACTGGTGGCCCGGGCCATTCACGGAAACAGCCCTCGCTGTTATTATCCTTTTATTACCGTAAGTTGTGGCGCTCTGCCCGACTCACTTTTAGAAAGCGAATTGTTTGGTCATGAGAAAGGGGCCTTTACCGGCGCCGACCAAATCCGCAAGGGCCGAATCGAGATGGCCAATGGTGGCACTCTCTTTCTGGACGAGATAGGTGAGATAAGCGCCAAAACCCAAGTGGATCTGTTGCGGGTGCTCCAGGAGAAGAAGATCCAGCGTCTTGGGAGCGAAGGGGAGATTCCGGTTGATGTTCGGATCCTCGCTGCCACCAATCGGGATCTGCTTAAGGCCATAGGTGAACAACGCTTCAGGGAAGACCTATACTACCGGCTCAACGTGATCTCCGTTCATCTGCCCCCTCTGCGCGAGCGGAAAGAGGACATCCCTATCCTGGCCGAGAGTTTCATCCGCAAGTTCTGCCTGGAGATGAACAAGGATCTGGTTAAGATCGGGCCGGAGGCCATGCGATTACTGACAAACTACCACTGGCCCGGAAATGTTCGGGAGTTGGAAAATATCATCGAGAGAGCCCTGGTTATCGGTACTGGCAAGGCCATCGTACCCGGCGATCTTCCTTTCGGCCAGGGGCAGATTCAGGAGGCGGAGTTGCCTGAATCGATCCAGGAGATGGAACGGCTGCATATCAAGCGCATTTTGAATGATACAGCGTGGAACATCAGCCAGAGCGCCCGTCGTTTAGGGATCGACCGCCAGACACTTTATAATAAAATGCAGAAATACGGCCTCAGCCGTGATGAATAGCAGAAATAGGGAATGAGCATTCGCACGGATCACCCACCAGGCGTGATCATCCACCCACTTGGCCCGGTACCTGCGAGCATCCTCCAGCATCTGGCCGTCAGTGTGCAGGATCGCTGTCAAATATCTTGCCTGGTGGGTGATTCCATGGAAAATCCGGGTTACGCTCAGGATCCTGAACGGGAACAGTACAGCTGCAAAAGCATTTTGCAGCGATTGCACCGTTGCTGCACGCCGCACTCCTGGCGGGTCCTAGCTGTGACCGAGATAGATCTCTTTGTCCCCATCCTCAAATACGTTTTTGGCGCCGCCCAGATGGAAGGCAGATGTGCAGTCATCTCGCTCCATCGGCTTCGCCCCCAGTTTTACGGCGACGAGGAAGATGAGCAACTCCTTCTGGAGCGGTTGGTAAAAACGGCTCTTCACGAACTCGGTCACTCCCTTGGACTTACCCACTGTCGGCGGCGAACCTGTGTGATGTACTCCTCCACCCGCATTGATGATACTGATGCCAAAATGGCTGATTTCTGCCCTACCTGCCGGGAACTTTTCCGCTGGCGTCTGCAAGGAACAGTCTAGCCCGGATATTTCATGAAATATCCGGGCTGGCCCACCAACTTTCAATTATGCCGATATTTTCGACAGTACGCCTAATTTCTCGACAGTAACAAGATTATATAATTATATCATGGCAATAACAGGGTATTGCGGCGATGGCTCCTGGAAAGAGTGTCGAAGAATCCATCAATTCAAGCCAAAGAGCTGACAGGGTTGTTGTTGGTATAAATTGAATAATTACAATATTATTAATATGTTACTGAAAAGATTTGTTGTTGGCATACTGTTTGCTCTAAAGGGATAGCGAAATGAGAAAATAATCCATACAGGAGGAGGATATCATGGCCGAAGCGAGCAAGAAAAAGTCCTTTAAGGTGGTGCCGCCGGGCAAGAAAAAGTGTATCTGGATGGAGGCCGGTGTGGTTTCTTACAAACTTTGCGACCATAACTTTGATTGTCAGACCTGCTCGTACGACCAGGGCATGCAGCTCAAGGTATCCCGTCAGCGGGCGTCTCTGGCTGCCGTCCCGGTGGCCGCGCCCCTTCCCGATGAATTTACCCCCACCTGGGTGGAGAAGGAAATGCAGTTGCCGGCCCACAGGCGCAGGTGTCGCTATATGGTCACCGGGGAAGTGGATCGAAAAATCTGTGCGAATGCCTATGAATGCGGCAACTGTGCGTTCGATCAGATGATGCAGGACCGGCAGCAGCCTTCACAGCTTCCCGTTCAGGCACACGCCTCTGTTGGTGGTTTCGAGCTTGCCGAGGGAGTTTACTATCATGATGGCCACACATGGGCTCGGCCGGAGTATGGTGGTCGCGTCCGTGTCGGTTTGGATGACTTTGCCCGCAAACTTGTAGGGCGGCTGCGTCAGCTCAGTATCCCCGAGGTGGGGCAGGCAGTGAAACAGGGTGAGGCCGCCATGGAGCTGCAGCGCAACGGCTCTCGGGTTAAGGCTCTGGCGCCGGTAGACGGCATCGTCACGCACGTCAACTACGAGGTATTGAACAATCCAAGTTTGATTCAGGAATCTCCCTACGAGGGGGGCTGGCTCTTCATCATTGAGCCTACCAGACTGCGAAAGAATCTGAAGAACCTCTACTTCGGCGAGGAGGCCCAGAGCTATCTCGAAGAAGAACGGGAACGACTCTTTGCACGCGTCCATGAGCATGACCGAATCGCCGCTGATGGTGGTCCGTCCATGGATGACATTACGGGGGATCTCAAGGATGAGGATTGGTCAACATTGGTGAAGGAGTTTCTTAGAAGCTGACACCTAGGACTTCGAGTCTCAAGATTTTGCTAAACTCTCCCGGCCCCGCAACCGGGAGAGTTTTTTTGTGGTGAATCTTTCCATTCTGACTTTTCACCTGCACAGCATGACCAGTATAGAAAAACAGTCCCCCACCTTGACCTTCTTCATAGCGAACCTCCTGCAAAATATCCTGGCCTTCAAGAATACAACATGACTTTAATCGGATAGCGATTCTCAAGATAGTGTGGTTTATCCTTTGGGGCGAGAGGGCTATTTTTGTTTTTTTTTGCAAAAAATCATGGCCTGTACTATAATATTTGTGCATTTTTTAACAAATGTGGGCTACTCTCGGCGGTGTATGCTGTATTCACCGAGCCCGGCTGTTACCGTTTCTTCTTAGCTAAGATGTTTTTTGGCTTCTGGGGAAGGACAAGAATGTGAGTACCGACTCAAGGATTGATGACTCTCCGGCCATCTCCTCTCAGAATATGAAAGGGCTTGCTAACCTCGATCTACGATCCCTTAGAATTTACTTCGATAGGTTGCCAGACGCGGTTCTGGTGGCCAACAGTCAGCAACGGGTTGTTTACTTGAACCCTGCTGCGGAAGACCTCCTCGGCTGTTCAGTACATCCAGAGACGCACTGCCCACCTTGGAACGAGATCCTCCAGATCGACTCGGAGAAGGAACAACGTCTTGTTGAGCAGTGCTTCATGGGAAGTGAACCTTTCAACCGGGTGCCGCTTCAGTTGCGCAATGGTCCAGGCGGTAAGCTCTCTCTGTGGATTACGGCCACGGTTATGGAGGACGAGACGGGGGAGTTCGCTGGGTGCCTTGCCATTTTAAGGGATATTCACTCTGATCTTGAGGCTCATCCAGTGATTCAGAGTCAGATTGCCACCCTGTCCAGTATCCTCGACAGTTTTCCCACTCCATTTTTTACGGTTGGCCCCAATCTGGTAATCACCCATATGAACGAGCTCATGGAAAAGCTTACAGGATACACCCGGGAGGAAGTGACAGGACACTTGGCTTGCGCCAAGGTGCTCTGCACCGAACAATGCGAGACAGAGGCGTGTGTGTTGATGCAAGCCATGGAGAGCAGACGGCCCATTGCCGGGATTCGGAGGGTTATCACGGATCGCTATGGCAAGGAGATTCCAGTGGTAGTCAATGCCTCCATCATCACCGATGTGGCCGGTAATGTAATCGGTGGGTTTGAGGCCGTCCGCGACATCAGTCGCCGGGTGGAGGCTGAGAAGAAGATTGAGCTCCTGGCAGAGATGACCCAGGAGGGCATCCTGATGGCAGATGAGAAACACCGGGTGATATTTGCCAATTCCCGGATGGCGGAGATCTCAGGGCTGCCGAAAGAAGAGATAGTCGGTATGAGTGTGGCTGAACTTCTCTCTTCCCAACATGAGGAGATGATTTCGAGCCTACTGAGCGAGCCAGATCCTGAGAATCTGGGACACCTGTGCTTTTGCAGCACGCTGCAGGCAGACTTCAATCTTAAGGACACCTACCGGAGTTTTGAGACCTGCATAGGGATTTCCCGTGTGGGAAAGAGTAGGATTACCTACCTGTACCTTCGGGACCTCACCGAGCGGATCGAGATCGAACAGGAACTCCGCAAGGCCAATAGTTTTCTCAATAATATTATCCAGAGTTCGGTGGATGGTATTGTGGTTGTGGACACCAAAGGTAATGTCCTTATTTTCAACGAAGGAGCCGAACGCATATTAGGCTACAGCGCAGAGGAAGTCTTGGGCCACTCGAGAGTGCTTTGCGAATTTTACGATATCCATTTGGCCCGGGAAATGATGCGGCGGATGCGCAGCAACCAATATGGTCCACCAGACAAACTGAATCCCACTCGTATCTCCTTTACCAGCAAAAGCGGTGAGGAGGTGCCGGTGAATTTCTCCGCCGCCATTATAACGGAAGGAGGCCAGGAGATTGGTAGCGTCGGCATCTTTACTGACCTGCGTGAGCACGAACGGATGCGGAGGGAATTGGACGACTTGCGTGAAAATGAGCGGATACGCAGGGAGTTGGAAGAAACCCAGAGGCAGTTGGTGCAGGCTGAAAAGATTACTTCTCTGGGGCGGCTGGCCGCCGGTGTGGCCCACGAAATCAATAACCCCCTTGCCGGCGTGCTCATTTATGCTGACATGTTGATGAAGGAGATCGGAGGCAACCAGCAGTGGCGGCAGGACCTGCAGGAAATCATTAGCCAGACACTCCGTTGCAAACAGATTGTCGCACGGCTCTTGGAATTCAGTAGGCAGTCATTGGACGAGCGGGTTTTTTTTGATGTCAATGAGATTATTGGCCATTGCGTAGAGCTTTTGCAGCACCAATCCCTTTTTCACAATGTCGAGCTCATACAAGAGCTGGAAAGCGATCTGCCTCAGATTCTAGGAAATCCAGGCGAGCTGGAACAGGTCTTCACCAACCTCATGATTAATGGCGCGGACGCTATGGAGGGTACGGGCAAGATTACAATTATCAGTAGATCAGAGCCGGAAGCGAAAAAGGTGCTTTTAGAATTCTCCGACACGGGCCCCGGGATTCCACTGGAAATCAGGGGAAAAATATTTGAACCGTTTTTTACCACCAAGCCGGTGGGAGTCGGAACGGGTCTAGGGCTTTCCGTAGTCTACGGGGTCATTCAGCGGCATAGCGGCAGCATTGAGACGGAGAGCCCCCCTGATGGTGGTACCACCTTCATCATCAGGCTTCCGTTTGACACCCCTGAAGTTGACTCCCAGGTGGTAGATTAGCATAAATTGTAGGTCGGCTCGATCCTCTTAGGCGACCTTCACGACGACGATTCAAAGGGGCTGCGACGCTCAGTCTATGCCCCCCAGACTTATCAACCGGGACAAAATGTGTAACCCATGTACCCGGTCTAATATGTTACCCATGTCCGTGGTTGCACGGTGAGGGGTGACTGATGATAGTGTTATCCCCCCTCACCCCAACCCTCTCCCCCAACGATTGGGGAGAGGGGGTTTGGTATTATTCTGCGGAGCAAAGAGCATAATCGTTCACTGAATAGCGGTTTTGCGGGCTTCAGTTTCCTTTCAACTGGGCAAAACAGGTCAAACATGTCTGCACAGGAGACGGTATTAGTAGTTGACGACGAGAAAGTGATCCGGGACGGTTGTAACCGCATCCTCAGCCCTGAAGGATTCCAGGTGCTGACCGCGGAAAACGGCCAAGACGCTCTGGAGGTGCTTGATCGTCAACCCACCAACGTCATTCTTTGTGACCTGAAGATGCCGGTCATGGGAGCCCTTGAAGTATTGGAAGAAGTAGGTCAGCGCTACCCCGATATCCCGGTGATTATCATCACCGGCCACGGCACAGTGGAGAGTGCTGTGGATTGTATGAAGAAAGGGGCTTACGATTTCATAACCAAACCGTTCAGGGCCGACCATGTCGTTCTGGTGGTGAAAAGAGCGCTGGAGAAGCAGGCGTTGGAACGTCGGGCCCGCCAACTTCAAGAGGAGCGGGCCAGGAATCTCTACGATCTCGCCACTGAGCAGAGTCGCATTCGCACCATTGTAAACTGCATGGCTGACGGGGTGCTGGTAACGAACCGGGATTTTGAGGTTGTTCTCTGTAACCCTGCCCTTATGAGACTACTGGAACTTGAACCGCCATTGGCCCAACCTGCGGTACTCTCAGACCTATTAGGAGATAAAGCTCTTGTTGAGGCTCTCCAGACCCTTTTGGCAAAACCGGGAAATGAGACAGAACTGATTTCCCAGGAGTTGCAGCGGGATCGAATTCACCTCCGGGCCCTGTCGGCCCTTGTCTATGGACTTGAGCGCGAAGTGCTCGGGACTATCACCGTACTTCACGACATTACCTCCTTCAAGGAACTGGACGAAATGAAGTCCAATTTCGTCCACCAGGTATCCCACGAACTGCGTTCACCCCTCTCGGCCATCAATCAACAGCATACCGTAATTCTAGACGGCCTGGCCGGGGAGGTAACCGCCAAACAGAGAGAGTTATTGAAGCGTGGCCAGGATAGAATACAGGGGCTATTGGACATGATCAACGACCTGCTTGACGTGGCCCGGATTGAAAGTGGCCATGGAGTCCAGCAGCAAGTGGTGCTGAACCTGGCAGACATCTTGGGCGAAACGGTGGCCCTGCTGGCATCCAAGGCTGAGGAGCGGGGGCTTTCACTTGAACTGGAGCTGCCGCCGGAGTTGCCGTTGGTGCAGGCGGATGCACGCAGCATGGAGGAAGTGTTCACCAATCTAATCAGCAACGGTATCAACTATACTCCAGATGGGGGCACGGTTACTGTTTCAGCAATTTCGCATGGAGAATACCTGGAGTTCAGGGTAAGCGACACCGGTGTAGGAATCGCGCCGGAAGAAATTCCAAAGATATTTGACAAGTTCTACCGGGTGAAACATCCCGAGACCAGACAGGTAATTGGAACCGGTCTGGGTCTCTCTATTGTCAAAGGGATCATCGAGGCGCACCGTGGTTCCGTGGAAGTGGAAAGCAAACCCGGGGTAGGCACCACCTTTAGGGTGCTGCTCCCCACTATCTCTGGAGGTAAGCTCACCGATTATGGCCAAGAATGAGAAAAAACCCGAGGTTCTCGTGGTGGATGATGAAGCAGTGGTACGCGCAGGCATCTCTCGGGTTCTGGCGCAACAGGGTCTGTCGATTCACACTGCTGCCGACGGTAGTGAAGCCCTGGCAATCATGGCAAAACAGCCAATCAATATCGTTTTGTTGGATATCAAAATGCCAGGTATGGACGGGATCGAGGTTCTAAAGCACCTCCGGGCTACCTATCCTGAAACGGTGGTTATCATGATAACCGGGCATCCCAGCATAGAGAGCGCAGTCGAGTGCACCAAGCTGGGTGCCCTGGACTACCTGGTGAAACCCTTCAGAGTTGATGACCTCGAAACCCTCATCCTGAAAGCCCAAGAACAAGCGATATGGGCGATAAAATCCGAGGCTGCTGCTGAGGAAGAGGAGACCTTCGCGGATGTTCCATACATCGTCGGAAATAGCCCGGCAATACGCGAGGTTTTCTCCACAATCAGGCGAGCCGCCCCGAGTGATAGTACCGTGCTTCTCACCGGGGAAAGCGGCACAGGGAAAGAGCTAGTAGCCCGGGCAATCCACACCCTGAGCGATAGGGCAAACAAAGAATTCGTACCGGTGGATTGTTCTGCCTTGGTTGAGAGCCTTCTGGAGAGTGAACTATTCGGCCATACTAAAGGTTCATTCACCGGAGCTTTCCAGACCAAACACGGTCTTTTCGAACTTGCCAACCACGGGACCTTTTTCTTTGACGAAATCTCGAATCTAAGTCTTAACATCCAGGCAAAGCTGCTCAGGGTAATCCAAGAGCGGGAATTCATGAAGGTGGGCAGCCAGAAGCGCATCAAATTGGACATCCGCATTGTCGCCTCCTCGAACCGTGATCTCAAGGAGGCCATAAAAGAAGGCGCCTTTCGGGAGGACCTCTACTATCGTCTCAGTGTTGTTCCCATAAAATTGCCGCCTCTTCGTGATCGAACCGGTGACGTGCCGCTCCTGGTGGACCATTTTCTTACATTGCACTCTCAGAAAAGAAACGGACGACAGCGGTCCGTGTCCAAACGGGCCTTGGAAATGCTCTCGGCCTATTCATGGCCTGGAAACGTTCGGGAGTTGGAGCACACTATCGAACGGATCCTTATCCTCGAGGACTGTGATGAAATCGAACCAGAGCATCTGCCCGCTTTCATCAGCCAGAGACAGGGTGAATTCCAGGTGTTCTCAGAAGAAAGCTTCAGCCTCGAGGAGCTCGAAAAACGGTACATCCAGTTCGTCCTGCGCCAGACCAAAGGAAAGCGGCAGGAGGCGGCTCGTATTTTGGGTATCAACCGCAAGACTCTCACCAGTAAGATAAAGAAATATGGTTTGCGGGTAAATTGGTAACGAATGAGGCATTTTTACCCAACAACAAAATTATTGAGATAAAACGAAATGTTACAAGGATAGCCATCCAAAGTGCGGGGTATATCCGCCGGTTCTCTTTCATGATTCTTCCCACCCTCATCCAGCTTAGATTATTGAAATGATTAAATTTATTAAATTTGCTGTTAATAGGCACAAGGTTTGCTCAAGGGAGAGGTGTCGGCTGATGAGTAGTCATCTCCCCTTTTCAACATAAACAGGCAGAAACCAGTGGCAGAGTGTGGCACGTTGTTGATCGGTGAAACCGGGTGCAAGCTTGCAACCGAGCTGGACCAGTGGGTAGTCGACAAGGGCTACAAGGTCAGGGCGGTAGAAAATATCAAGGATGTTTTTCTCACCCTCCAGGGTGAGAAGATCAATGTCCTGGTCATGGATGTTTGCCTGCCTGAGGAGATAGGCTGTGAGGCCATTTCCATAATCAAGAGTATGTACCGTAATTTGCCCATCATTGTCACCACTGACGAGAACAACCCTGAACTGGAAAGTAGTGTCAGACAGATGGGCATTTTCTACTATCACGTGAAGTCTTTTGGAATGGACGAGCTCACCCTCGCCATTTCCAGTGCCATGACGCGCTCGGCAAGGCAGGAATGAGGGAGGTTTTATGCAGATGAAGAAAAAATTAACGTCGGGAGAATTCCTCGTGCTGGCGGAAATGGAGCCTCCCAAGGGGGTAGATGTTTCTGCAATGTTGGCCAGCGCCAGCAAAGTGCGGGGCAGGGTGGATGCATTTGTGGTTCCGGAGATGAGCAATGCTGTGATGAAAATGAGCTCCCTCGGCGCGGCCATGCTCTTGCAGAACAAAGGATTAGAGACTGTCATGCAGCTCTGCTGCAGGGACCGAAACCGACTTGCTCTCCAGGCGGACCTGCTAGCAGCCCAAGCCTTGGGGGTGGCAAACGTTATGGCCGTCACCGGGGAAGATCCAACCTATGGGGACCATCACCGCGCCCGGGCGGTTTACGATATCGATCTCATTGAACTGCTGGAAGCCATACAAACTCTCCAGAGTGGGCGAGATATGGCAGGAGTTGAGCTCAGCGGCGCCCCAGATTTCCTCGTTGGTTCCACGGTAAATTCCGGGGCCAGTGGCGGCGCTCTCGATATGGAGCTGGCGGAACTGGATAAGAAAGTAGCCTCAGGCGCCACGTTTTTCGTGACTCCCCCCGTTTTTGATCTGGAATCTTTTTCCGGGTTCATGAAGAAGGCTGCAAATCGGCTGGCCATGATCATCCCTACTGTACTGCTGCTGAAATCAGTTGGTATGGCACGTTACATCGATCGTCATCTCGATAACGTCAGCATACCGAGTGAGGTCATAAGTCGTATTCAGAAGGCTCAAGACAAGGTCGGTGAATGCGTCGACATTGCCGCAGAATTAGTTGCCAGCCTCAAGAATATGGGTTGCGGCGGTGTGTTGATTGTCCCCCTTGGCTGGGAACACAAACTGCTGGACATCTTGGACGGAGCAAAAGCGTAAGAATTCCACCTCGAACCCGTACAGGAAAAAACCATGACGAGCAAAAAGAAAAAACAAAAAGCGAAAAAAGGTAGCACTACCAAGGCCGTTGGCTCAGTAATGGTTGTGGGTGGCGGAATTGCCGGGACCCAGGCCGCACTGGACCTGGCCAGTTCCGGTTACTATGTTCACTTAGTGGAACATTCTCCAGCCATCGGTGGGGTTATGGCGCAGTTAGACAAGACCTTTCCCACCAACGACTGCTCCATGTGTATCCTGTCCCCCAAACTCGTCGAGTGTGGTCGCCACCCCAACATCAATCTGCTTACCTGTGCTGAACTAAAAAGTGTCTCAGGTGAGCAAGGTAAGTTTAAAGTAGTGGTCAGCCAGAAACCAAGATTTATCGATTTGGACAAATGCACCGGCTGCGGCGATTGTGTCGAGGTCTGCCCGGTGGCATTACCCAGCCAGTTTGACCAGGGGCTAGGCACGAGAAAAGCTACCTTCAAACCTTACGCTCAGGCTATCCCTGGAGGATATGCCATTGAGAAGCTGGACACCGCCCCCTGTAGGATGGCATGCCCTGCTCACCTTAACGTGCAAGCCTATGTGGCCATGGTAAAGATGGGCAAATACGAGGAAGCGGTGAAGATTATCCTCGAGGACCTGCCGCTCCCCGGGGTGCTTGGCCGCGTCTGCCCCCACAAGTGTGAGAATAGCTGTAGACGGCTAGAGTTGGATAGCGCTATTGCCATCCGTGAGCTCAAACGTGTGGCAGCCGACCATGTGAATCTGGAGGAAATTCCCCTGCCGGAAATCACTCCCCGGGAGGAGCATGTGGCCATTGTGGGTTCTGGGCCTGCCGGCTTGACAGCGGCCTACTATCTCGCCCTCGATGGCTACCAAGTGACCATTTATGAGGCAATGCCTGAACCGGGGGGAATGTTGCGTTATGGTATTCCAGAGCATCGGTTGCCACGTGCCGTATTGGACGCCGAAATCGGTTTCATCCAGCGAACGGGTGTAAAAATCCAGACCAATGCGCGTCTCGGCGAGGATCTAACTGTCGATGAACTGCGAGCCCACGGAGCCAAAGCAATATTCCTGGCCATCGGAGCCTGGAAAGGGCTTAAACTCATGGTGAGTGGGGAAGATGCTTATGAGGGAATGGCAGATGTCACCTCTTTTCTTCGTCAAGTACACCTGGGCAAGCTGAAAAAACTCACCGGAAGTGCGGTGGTCATTGGCGGTGGCCACTCGGCCATCGACGGCGCCCGAGTGGCACGACGCCTCGGGGCTGAGGAGGTGCGGATTATCTACCGTCGTTCGCGTCTGGAGATGCTGGCCGAGCAGGAAGAGGTCGAAGAAGCGGAAAAGGAGGGAGTGGAGATCCTCTTTCAAGTAGCGCCTCTAAAAATTGTGGGCGAAAACGGCAAGGTGAGCGGTATCCAATGCATCCGCACCCGTCTTACCGAACCAGACACCAGCGGGCGGCGCAAGCCCATCCCCATAGAGGGCTCAGAATTTTTCATCGAAGCCCAACACATTATCCCCGCCATCGGCCAGGAACCGGACCTGGACTTCCTCGGCACCGATCCCGAAGTTGAGATCTCCAAGTGGAATCTCATGGTGGTGAACCCCGAAACCCTGCAGACAAAACAGCCAGACGTCTTTGCTGGCGGCGATGCGATTACCGGCCCTGCAACAGTGATAGAGGCTGTGGAAGCCGGGAAGAGGGCCGCGCGTTACATGGCGAAATACATCCAGGGTGAAGAACTGCCCACCGAATGGATCGAAGAACCTCCCGTCGGTACCAACTGGCAAACCATTCCTGCCGACGAGCCGGTGCGATCCCGCCTCCGCCCCCCGATCCGGTCTGTGGAAGAACGACTTGCAGGATTCGAGGAAGTCAACCTGCTGGCAAGTGAAGAAGCGGCAAAAGCAGAAGCCGACCGCTGCCTGGATTGTGGTCTTTGCTGCGAATGCATGCAATGCGTGGCCGCCTGCAAGGCCGAGGCGGTGGACCACAGTATGCAGGAGATGGCGGTCACTCTGGAGGTGGGATCTATTATTGCCGCGCCTGGTTTCCAGGCCTTCGACCCTAGCCGGTACGAGACATACAATTACACCGAATTCCCCAACGTGGTCAGCAGCATGGAGTTCGAGCGTATCCTGAGCGCTTCCGGCCCATTCCAGGGTCATCTCGTACGCCCCTCCGACCACACGGAACCGAAGAAGATCGCCTGGCTACAGTGTATCGGTTCTCGAGATATCAATCAGTGTGACCACGGTTACTGCTCCGGGGTCTGCTGCATGTACGCCATCAAAGAGGCGGTGATTGCCAAAGAACACAGCAAGCAGGCTTTGGATACCGCCATATTTTTCATGGATATGCGCACCTACGGCAAGGACTTCGACCGTTACTACAATCGAGCCGAACAGGAGAGCGGAGTACGCTTCATTCGTTCTCGGGTGCACAGTGTGGAGCGGGTGGCCGGTACCGACGATCTCGAGCTTACCTACACCACTGAGGAGGGCACACTCGAGACTGAAATCTTTGACATGGTTGTCCTTTCCGTGGGTATGGAAACGTCAGCTCCAACTTTAGAATTGGCGGAAAAGCTGGAAATTGACTTGGATGATGACCACTTTGTTGCTGCTTCCTCCTTTTCGCCTGTGGCTACCTCCAGACCGGGGATCTTTGTCTGTGGCGCCTTCAGCGGCCCCAAAGACATTCCCTATTCAGTGATGGAAGCCAGTGCAGCTGCGGCCTCATCCCAGGCTATCCTGGCGGCGGTGCGGGGTTCACTGATCAGGGAAAAGACCTACGAGGCAGAAATTCCTACGGTGGAGGCAGAGCCCAGGGTGGGAGTTTTTGTCTGCAACTGCGGGGTAAATATTGGTGGCATTGTTGATGTTCCCGCTGTGAGCGACTACGCCAAGAACCTGCCTTCTGTGGTCTATGTGGGCGAAAATCTTTTCACCTGCTCCCAAGATACTCAGGAAATTATGAAAGAGGCTATCGCAGAGCACCGGCTGAACCGAGTAGTGGTGGCCGCTTGCACACCCAGAACCCATGAACCTCTCTTCCAGGAAACCATTCGTGAGGCAGGACTCAATCGCTTTCTCTTCGAGATGGCAAACATCCGTGACCAGGACTCCTGGGTACACCAAGGCGAACCTGAAAAAGCAACAGCCAAGGCCAAAGACTTGGTGCGGATGGCGGTGGCCAAGGCCTCCCTGCTCGAGCCTCTCGCAGAAATCAAGGTGGATTTAACCCCGACGGCCTTGGTCATCGGCGGAGGGGTGGCAGGCATGGCGGTGGCCCTCAACCTGGCTGATCAGGGATTCAAGAGCTACCTGGTCGAGAAAACAGACCAATTAGGCGGACATGCCTTGAAAATCAAGACCACCTGGAAGGGTGAGGATGTGGCGTCTTTTGTGACCGACCTCATCAAGCAGGTTGAGAAGCATAAGAACATTGAGGTTCTCACAAACACGGAAGTCAAGGGGGTCAACGGCTTTGTGGGCAATTTTGTTAGTACGGTGGCTAACGGCAATGGCCTCCAGGAGATTCAGCACGGGGTGGCCATCCTCGCTACCGGGGCCCAAGCGATCGAACCTGACGAGTATCTCTATAAGACGAGCGATCGGGTATTTCGTTGGCACGAGTTGGAGGAGGCCATCGAAGCCAACCCAGAAATGGCCAAGCAAGCCAAGGCAGCCGTTTTCATTCAGTGCGTCGGCTCCCGGGAGCCCGAAAGACCATATTGTTCCAAAATCTGCTGCACCCACTCGGTCCAATCTGCTCTGAAGCTAAAAGAGATCAACCCGGAAATGAACGTCTACGTATTATACCGGGATCTTCGCACCTACGGTCCTCGAGAGGAGCTGTACAAGCAGGCCAGAGGGAAAGGCGTGATCTTCATTCGCTACCGTCTCGATGACAAGCCGGTGGTGGAAGAGGTTATTGGTGAGGACGGCAGCAAGCAGCTCCAGGTCACAGTGACCGATCACATCCTGGGCTGGCCTTTGACCATCAAGCCCGATTTCATCAACCTGGCCACGGCGATCCACCCCACGGATCACGAGGAGGTGGCCAAGTTCTTCAAGGTGCCTCTCAACGAGGACAAGTTCTTCCTCGAGGCTCACATGAAGCTGAGGCCAGTGGACTTTTCCACCGATGGCGTATTTGTCTGCGGTTTGGCCCACTACCCCAAGCCCATAGAGGAATCAATCGCCCAGGCCCAGGCTGCTGCGGGTCGGGCGGCGACCGTTCTTTCCCAGAAGTTTGTCATGGTGGAGCCCATCGTGTCGGTTGTCGACCAAGATTCTTGTATTGGCTGCGGCTTATGCGAGGCTTCGTGTGCCTTTGGTGCCATACAGCTCATAAAGGTGGAGGGCAAGGGATACCGGGCCGAGAATATCTCGGCTTCCTGTAAAGGTTGCGGAGTGTGTGCGGCGGGTTGTCCGCAACAGGCCATTGACATGATCCACTTTCGAGACCGGCAGATTGTGGCAGCCATCGAGGCTGGTGGTTCTTCGGGATAATGGAATAATTTACCAGGAGAAAGAACATGCAGGAGACATACGAGCCGAAAATCCTGGGTTTTTTGTGTAACTGGTGCGCCTATGCAGGGGCTGATCTGGCGGGAGTGTCTCGCTTTCAGTACCCTCCCACCATTCGGGTCATCCGTACCATGTGCTCCGGCCGTGTTGACCCTCTCTACGTGGTGGAGGGGTTGAAAAAAGGCTACGACGGGGTCTTTGTTTTTGGCTGACATCTGGGAGAATGCCATTACCTGGACGGTAATGTTTACACCTCCAAGCGCATGCCGGTGGTGGAGCAGCTTTTCGATCTTGCCGGCGTCGGCAAAGAGCGGCTGCAGCTTTGTTGGGTCAGCGCTGCCGAGGGACAGCTCTTCGCAGACTACGTCACCGAATTGAGTGATTTGATCGGACAGTTAGGTCCCTTCCAACCTGATAATTTCAAACTGGAGTTGGCAGCGGTGGAAACCGTGCTGAAATCCACCCGGATACGCTGGTTGATGGGAATGGATCGGCAGATCACCGAGCAGGAAAATGTCTACCACGAGAAAATGGACTCTGAAGCTTACCAGGCAATTGTCAGGCAGGCTGTGGCTGAGGAATATCAAAAAGGCATGATCTTTGAAGCTCTCACAGACGGGCCGCAGTCCGTTCGTGAGATAGCCGGCAAGACCGGATTGCCAGTCTATACAGTCTCCTTAAGATTGAACGATCTGGAAAGAGCTGGTCGGGCAGAATTCCACGAATTCGAGGGTACAACAGCCAAGTTCGTGCACCTGGCTGCATAAATCTGAGACGAAGCGGTCAATTGCAAACTCGATAAGGAATAGCTATGGCAAAGTCAAAAAAGAGTAAGAAGGTAGGTGCCGTAATGGTGGTCGGAGGAGGAGTCGCCGGGATGCAGGCCTCTCTCGACCTGGCCGATGCGGGTTACTATGTGCATTTGGTTGATAAGTCTCCAACCATTGGCGGCATCATGGCACAACTGGACAAAACATTTCCGACAAACGACTGTGCCATGTGTATCATCTCCCCCAAGCTGGTGGAGGTCGGCCGGCATCTCAATATTAATATGATCACCAACACCGAAGTAGAAGGTCTCGAAGGTGAGGCCGGTAGCTTCACGGCCAAGCTTATCAATCACCCTCGCTACATTGACATGGAGAAATGCACAGCGTGCGGTGAGTGTAGTCGGGCCTGCCCAGCAACCGCTGCCAATGAATTCAACGAACGGTTAGATCTTAGAGAAGCCACTTACATGAGGTATCCACAAGCCATGCCTAGAGGCTTTGTCATCGACCGCAGCATCTGCGTCGGCTGTGGCCTTTGTGAAAAGGTCTGTTTGGCCGAAGCTATCAATTACGACGACAAGCCCCGCCGAACCGACATGGAAGTAGGCGCGGTAATATTGGCGCCGGGTAATGGCGTCTTCGATCCGTCCAGGTTTGAGACCTACGACTATATGGACCTACCGAATGTGGTTACCAGTCTGGAATTTGAGCGCATCTTGAGTGCCTCAGGACCTTACCAGGGTCACCTTATGCGCCCCTATGACCGGGAAGAGCCGCAAAAGATTGCCTGGCTGCAATGTGTGGGCTCACGGGATATTAACCACTGTGATAACTCCTACTGCTCGGCAGTCTGCTGCATGTACGCCATCAAAGAAGCGGTCATCGCCAAAGAGCACGCCCACGGTGAATTGGATGCGGCCATCTTTTTTATGGACATGAGAACCTACGGCAAGGATTTCGAACTTTATTACAACCGCGCTCAGGAAGAGGGCGTCCGCTTTATCCGCTCACGCATCCACAGTATTGAACCCGAGGGCGAATGCGATCTAATGCTCTCCTACGTGGACGACCACGGCGAGCCCCAGAGTGAAGTCTTCGATATGGTGGTCTTGTCCGTAGGTTTTGAGGTGGGTGAGGAAGTCATTGAACTCTGCAAACGTCTCGGTATTGAACTCAACCAACACAATTTCGCCTCGACGGACACTTCCACGCCAGTGACCACTTCGCGACCTGGTGTTTATGTCTGTGGCACCCTGCAGGGTCCCAAAGATATTCCCCAATCAGTAATGGAAGCCTCGGGGGCGGCTGCAGCCTCCAGTGCCTTACTCAGCGAGGTTCGTTGGACCGAGACAAAAATAAAGGAATTGCCAGAGCAAAGGGACATTAGTGAAGAAGAGCCCCGTGTCGGTGTTTTCGTTTGCAACTGTGGCATCAATATTGGCGGCATTGTGGACGTGCCGGCGGTTCGAGAATACGCTAGGAACTTGCCCAATGTTGTCTATGTGGAAGACAATCTCTTCACCTGTTCTCAGGACACCCAGGTTAGTATGGCCGAGGTCATAAAAGAAAAGGGCATCAACCGGATGGTAGTTGCCGCTTGCACCCCCCACACTCACGAAGATCTGTTTCGAGAAACCCTGCTCGAGGTCGGCCTCAACAAGTACCTCTTTGAAATGGCCAACATCCGCAATCAAGATTCCTGGGTGCATATGAGCGACCCGGATAAGGCCACGGCAAAGGCCAAAGATCTCGTACGGATGTCTGTGGCCCGGGCCGCCCTCCTGGAGCCACTTGAAGAGAGAATGATAGAGATCAAACAGCGGGGGTTGGTAATCGGCGGCGGGGTGGCAGGACTGAATGCGGTCTTGAATCTGGCTCAACAGGGCTTCGAGGTTGTCCTGGTGGAGAAGGAAAAGGAATTAGGGGGGTTGGCACGTCATCTCCACCACACCATAGACGGTTTAGATGTGCAAAAATATATGGACAACCTTATCGAGGAAGTACAGACTAATGAGAATATCCAGGTGCTGACCGAGGCACTTGTTGTCGGATTTAGCGGCTCCAAAGGCAATTTCACCACTGAAGTATTGGTTGGCCCCGGTATGTATGAACGGAAAATCGAGCACGGTGTGACCATAATCGCCACCGGCGCAGTGGAACACAAACCAAATGAATATCTCTACTCCGAAGATGACCGGGTGATGACCCAGCTGGATCTTGGCAACTTCCTGCATGAGAATTCCAAAGAAGCGGCCAAGTGGCAGAGGGTGGTGATGATTCAGTGTGTGGGCTCAAGGAATGAGGATAATCCCAACTGCAGCCGCGTCTGTTGTCAGGGAGCGGTGAAACACGCGCTGGAACTCAAGGAGCTGAACCCGGATATGGAGGCCATCATCCTCTATCGGGATATGAGGATGTACGGTCTGCTGGAAGACTACTACAAAGAGGCAAGAGGCAAGGGTATCCTGTTCTTTCGTTACAGCGCTGACCAGCCACCTCAGGCGAGCAGGAACGGTGATGGACTTCAGGTTACCTTTACGGACCAGGTGCTGAACCGTCCGGTGCAGATGAGTGCGGATGCACTCGTTCTTGGTTCTGCCACTTTGGCGGCAGACACTGAAGAGCTGGCATCCCTTCTTAAGCTGCCGCGCAATAGTGACGGTTTCTTTATCGAGGCCCATGCCAAACTAAGACCAGTGGATTTTTCCTCGGAGGCGATCTACCTCTGCGGTACTGCCCATGCGCCGAAACTCATGAGTGAAAGCATCGCTCAGGCACTGGCCGCCGCTTCCAAGGCCGGATCGTTTTTGGCAAGAGAGGAGCTACGTGTTGGCGGTGCCGTTGCCGTGGTGGATCCGGAGCGCTGTGCCGCCTGTCTGGTCTGTGTCATGAGCTGTCCTTACGGGGTTCCACGGATTAATGAAGACAACGTCTCGGAGATCAACCCGGCCCTGTGTCAGGGTTGCGGGGTTTGTGTCTCCGAATGTCCGGGCAATACCATTCACCTGGGTCATTGCGAGGATGACCAGATTAGTGCCAACCTGCATGCCCTCTTGGAAGGAGTGATCTGATGGACCAGTTTGAACCGGTAATCGTCGCCTTTTGCTGCAACTACTGAGCCTACTCTGCGGCGGACCTGGCAGGTTCGATGCGACTTAGGTATCCCACGAACATCAAGATTATCAAAGTCCCCTGTAGCGGCAGGGTGGCCATTATCCATATGTTGAAGGCCCTCGAGGAGGGCGCCGATGGTGTCATTGTCGCCGGTTGTCTGGAGGGGGACTGCCATTATCAGTCGGGCAACCTGTGGGCGAAAAAGCGCGTGAGGTATGTTCAGGAGATCTTGGAGAAGATTGGGATGGAACCGGAAAGGGTGGCCATGTACAACCTCTCCGCTGGGGAGGGTCCAAGGTTTGCCGAAATTGCCCGGGAGATGACCGAGAAAGTTAAAGAACTGGGGCCCAGCCCCATCAGGGACGCGAAAAAGTTGGCTTCTAAGAAATCGAAAGTGGAGGTGGCCGCATGATTATGGCAAGACCCAAACCCATAGAAGAGATAATTGACGAGATCAAAGACTTCAACAAGGTCTTGATAGCCGGCTGTGACGGCTGTGTCACCGTCTGTGAAGCCGGCGGGAGCAAGGAGGTGCAGGTGCTGGCCTCTGCCTTGCGGCTCTATTTCACCAAAGAGCGCAAGCGGTTGGAGATCGACGAAACCAGTTTGACTCGGCAATGTGATAAAGATTACCTACACGAGCTCTTGGACAAGATTGATGACTACGATGCGATAGTTTCCCTGGCCTGTGGTGCCGGAGTGCAGTTCATGGCAGAGATGTATCGAAAAAAGCCCATATTTCCAGGGGTGGATACCTGCTTTATCGGGGTCACTGAAGAGCGGGGCGTGTGGGCGGAGCGCTGCCAGGCCTGTGGCCAGTGCATCTTGGCCAGCACCGGAGGGATTTGTCCGATTTCCCGTTGCTCGAAGCGCATGTTGAACGGCCCTTGTGGGGGTTCGGAAAAGGGCAAGTGTGAAATCAGTCCCGATACGGATTGCGGCTGGCACCTCATCTACGAGCGGCTAAAGGAACTTGGACAACTAGACTTCTTCGCCGAGCCCACTGATCCTAAGGACTGGGTCAGCAGCAGGGATGGTGGACCTCGCAAGATCGTCAGAGAGGATGTGCGCCTATGAACACGACAACACCGAGCAAATTGGAAAAAATCTTGGCAGAAGGACACTTTGCCGTCACCTCAGAATGTGGTCCGCCCCGTGGCGCCAATGGTGAGGTGGTGGAGGAGAAGGCAAACCTCATCAAGGACCACGTGGATGCCATAAACGTCACCGACAACCAGACCTCGGTGGTGCGCTTGTGTAGTCTGGCCGCTTGCATCCGCATCAAGCAAATGGGGCTGGAGCCCGTGTTGCAGATGGTTACCAGAGACCGAAACCGCATCGGCATCCAAAGTGATATCCTTGGAGCCGCTTCTTTCGGCATTCATAATATCCTCTGTCTCACTGGGGACCATCAACACTTTGGCGATCACCCCCAGGCTATCAACGTCTTTGACCTCGATTCCACCCAACTGATTCAGACGGTGAAACTGATGCGGGATGAGGGGCAACTACTCGGCGGCTTTGAAATGAAAGAGCTCCCGAATATGTTCATCGGTGCCGCGGCAAATCCTTTTGCCGACCCTTTTGAAATTCGGGTGGCGCGTCTGGCCAAAAAGGTGGCGGCCGGTTGCCAGTTCATTCAGACCCAGTGCATCTACAACATGGAAAAGTTCAAGACCTGGATGCAGCAGGTTCGCGACCAGGGATTGCACGAGAAGGTGGCCATCCTTGCAGGCCTGACCCCGATGAAAAATGTGGGCATGGCCAAATATATGAAAAACCGGGTTCCGGGTATTGACGTTCCTGATGAAATTATTGAGCGTTTGGCCGCTGTCCCGAAAGAAAAACAAGCTGATGAAGGCACCAAAATCTGCGTCGAGCAGATCGAGGAATTGAAAGAAGAGGAAGGGATCAGGGGCTTTCACATCATGGCCATTGAATGGGAGGAGAAGGTCCCGGAGATTGTTGAGATGGCGGGCCTTTACCCGAGACCGGAGGTATAGGTCTGCGAAAACTAAGGAAATCTTAGGCTAAAACGTACGAAACGTTTGATAATAGGAGGTCTTTAAATGTCAAAGAAATATGTTTTGATCGTTGACGACGATCCTGATTTGGTGGAAACTGTGTGCATGATGCTGGAGGATAAGGGCTACGAAGTGGGGAAGGCCTATGATGGTGTCGAGGGCGAAGAGGCCATTAAAAAACGCCACCCCGACCTTCTGGTTTTGGACGTAATGATGCCAAGAAAAGACGGATACCAGCTCTGCGCTGAACTGAAGGCTGACAGTGCGACTAAGGACATCCCGGTTATCCTGCTTACTGCAGTAGGTGAGGCCGTGCCAACGACCAGCTATACCCATGCCCAGGGAATGTCAACCGAGGCGGAGGAATACATTCCCAAGCCGGTGGACAGCAAGACCTTGGTAGAGGCTGTAGACAGCTTCTTTGGCTAGTGCCAGCCTTAGATGCGGAGGGTGGGCCTGTCGCCGGTTAACTGGCAATGACGAAACTTAAGCTTCGAGGCCTCAAGCTCCTGGAAGGCGGAGCACAAGTGGCCTCTTCCAGCC
>CBFDBW010000004.1:0-29627 GCA_965603145.1 uncultured Syntrophobacterales bacterium | reverse complement strand
ATATTTCATGAATTGCTGTCGCGAGACCACGAAGATGGGTGTGCCACCGGGCAACCGCAGGGTGTTGGTTCCGAGGCGTACCTGAACGGTACGTCGCAGGGGCCGACACCCGAGGACGCCAGGAAGGACGACCATATCCGTGGTCGCAGCAAGTTATTCATGAAATATCCGGGCTAGTCAGGGAAAGGAATGGAGAGGACTTGGCCCCCCAGCACTGATACCCGGGATAAGCAAGCTGGCGGGCCGTATTTCCTAAATAGTGGTTCAGCTTATTGGGGGGTGGTGCCCACCCTACATTCTGCAAGCTTGGCTTTGAGCGAGTCGGTGTAGGCCATGTTGAGGCCTAGCTTCAGATCTTCTTCACCCAGGCCAAATGCCATTCCTATGAGTTGGGGAAGATAAAGAACTGAAATGCTCAGATTTTCCTGTTTAACCTTGGAGGCCATTTTTTGATAACTGTCCAGGTTCATCTGACACATGGGACATACGGTAGCAATGCAATCTGCGCCTTTGGCAGCCTCCAGAAGCGAACTCGTCAATTCAATGGCGACCTCTTTTTTGGTGGTCATCAGGCCGGCACCGCAGCATTTGGCGCCCATGGTCCAGTCATGCACCTCAGCACCCAATGCCTCGATCACCGGTTCCATGCATCGAGGCTTTTCTGGATCATCATAGCCGCCATAGGGACGCAAGGCCTGACATCCATAGTAAAGGGCGACGCGTAGGCCCGACAGTTCGCGCTTTACGTGGGACCTGATCATCTCCGATCCAATGTCGGTAACAATTACATCCAGTAAATGGCGCGATTTGATACCACCTTGATAACCTAAGCCCTCTTCGCCCAAAACCTCATTGATTTTGTCCAGAAGTCCATCTTCTCTTTTTGCGCGTTCATCAACCTTTCTAAGATTCAAATAGCAGGCACTGCAAGGGATCAAAAAATCGCAGTCCATGTCCATTTGTTCGGCTAAGGCCAAATTGCGTGCCGGAAGCACCAATGAGAGTAGATCGCTGATAGTCTCTGCAGCGCTCGCCCCGCAGCAGGTCCAATCCTCCAGCTCCAGCAGTTCGATCCCCAATGCCCGCATCATGGCCTGGGTGGAAATATTATATTCAAGCGCTGTGCCTTCCAAAGAACACCCAGAGTAGTAGAAATATTTCATGAACTTCCCTCCACTTGCTCCACCTTACGAAAGATGGCATCCAGCTTCCCCGGCACAGAGAGTTTCGGCATCTCAGGGGAGACTTTTCCCTTGAGCATGAGCTTCATTCCTAATGGAGTAAAGCTAAGGGGAAGAATCGGGCTCTTCATAGAGAGAAAATAGCGAGCCATGAGCTCCATTTCCCTCACCCGCCCGTAGCGGCGCACAGTTTCCACAAATGTCCGGTAGAAACAACTTCCTTTCTTCTCTGCTATCCCTCTGGCAACAGCCAACTGCTTTAGGCAATGAATGGCTTCTGTAAGCGGCAACCCTCTTGGGCAGCGCAGGGTGCAATAGTAACAGCTCGAACAAAGTGAAAAGGTCTTGCTGTTGAAAAGCTCATCTGTAAGACCCAGTTGCACCATCCGCCATAACTGTCTCGGGGTGTAGTCCATGGCAAATGAATTGGCGCAGGAGCCAGTGCAGGTGCCGCACTGCATGCAGGCACGTACCTTTTCCCGAATGGCATTCATGGGGTCCGCCACATCATGCACTTTTGCTAGAGTAAGGTTCTCTTCGCTCATGGGATCTCATCTCCTTCGTTAAGCTGGCAGCTATCAGCGATCAGCAGTCAGCTTTAGACTAGCTTCCGGCTGATAGCTGAACGCTGATCGCTAAAAAATCTCCTCCAACGCTGCATCAATGACTGAGAACATCTGTTGATCCAGATAACCACGCAGCACCGAGGCGCTGTTGGGACATACAGCTGCGCAAGAACCACAACCTTGACATCCCAGATCATCCACCATGATTTTCTCTTCATCTTCGTCTCGCCATCTGGCACCGTACGGGCAAGCAGCAATACATTTCTCGCACAGAGAACACAGGCTGTGACGCACCTCTGCTACTGTATTACCCGCCATTACTCTCTCACTGCTCAGTATTCTTAAAGCGCGTTGCGCTGCTGCCTCGCTCATAGCGATGGTCTCGGTGACGGAACGGGGTGAATGGGCTATGCCGCAGGTAAAAACTCCCTCTTTGATAAAATCCACCGGCCGCCACTTGTATTCCGCCTCTTGGAAAAAGCCATCCTGGTCTGTCTCCACCTCAAATATTCCCGCTATTTTTCCCTGGTTGTTTGGAACAATGCCTGTGCTGAGGACTAGCAGATCGGACTCTATCAGCACCTCTCGACCGAGAATTGGATCCGTGACGCCAACCGCAATACGACCATTGTCGACGTCTACACGAGGCTTGTCACTTACCTCATACTGGATAAAGATCACCCCAGCCTGGCGCGCTTTCGTGTAATAAGTCTCTAAGAAACCGTAGGCCATGATATCCCGGTAGAGGACATAAACGTCGATCTCTGGATTTTGTTCTTTCAAATAAAGGCCATTTTTTAGAGCCGACGAGCAGCAGACTCTGCTGCAATAGTTCCGCGGTTCCTCCCTGGAATCCACGCACTGAATCATGGTGACAACACCAAGTTCCCCAGGATTCACTGCACCAGAGTGGAGTTTTTCCTCGAGTTGGTGCTGGGTGACGATACTTTCGCTTTGTCCATAACCATATGATTCGGTACTGGCTTCCTTGCCTCCTGTTGCCAGCACCGTTACTCCGTGCTCCAGGCTCTCACCCATCCCGTCTTCTTTTTCGATGGTGGTACGAAACCGTCCCACTCTGCCCCGGGAATGCAGTATTTGAGACTTGGTATAAACTTGAATGTTTGGATGTTTCTCAACTCGTGCCACTGTCCGCTCCAGGAGTTCCTCAGGAGAATCCCCTTCAAGAGTCCGGTGCAGAGCCCTGAGGTTGCCTCCCAGTTCTTCTGCCTTTTCCACCAGGAACACTTCAAAGCCATGCTCAGCAATGGCCAGCGCAGAACTCATGCCGCCAATACCACCTCCAACCACCAATGCCTTCTGTATTATTGGGGTGGAGGGGAGATTTGAAGGGTCCATACCTTTTAACTTGCCGACACCCATGGCCACAGCAGCCCATACGTCCCGGCCCACTTGCTCTGGATTGGAATTTCGCCCAGGCAATGCCGGTGTGCTAATGTCCACCACCTCCATCAGTGCCGAACTCAGCCCTGTATTTTCACCTAATTCTCGCAGCTTCCTAGTATAGACGTAAGGCATGCATGCCCCAATCAGAAGACGATTCGCCTTACTGTCCCGAAGTGCTTCCTCTAACTGATCCCACCCTTCTTGGGTGCAGATGCGTTCAATCCGCTGCACCTGGGAAACCGAGTCCAGATCCGCAACCGCCTCTTCCACCTCTTCCAGTTTGGCTGCTTGGGTCAGATTATCCCCACAGCTACAGAGAACTACCATGGTCTCCGGCAGTTCACGGGAAACATCACGAAAAACGGCTTGCGGTTCAGTGGCCTCAGCCAGACCACCCCCTTTGGCATGAATAAGGCTGGAGGCCCTCAAAGAAGCAGAGCTCGCCTGAATCACCGATTCGGAGATATCCCGCAGGCCGGAGAAGGATCCTCCCACTAGCACGCCTTCTTGTGCAGTGCGGCTCAAAGAGAAGGGCTGCAACTGGCAGAAGCCCCAAGAATTGAGCTCTACACCGGTCATTTCTGCCAGCGGTTCAGTGCCCGTCGGGGGCCTCTGGCCCGCGGCGAGGACCACAAGATCAACAATCTCCTCACGACCGGTCCCGTCGACGTCGGTGTAGGAAATCCTCAAATTCCCATTGGCACCTTCTGGCTCCACCGAGTGGACCCGGCTCCTCTGAAACCGGACATTGTATTCCTTCTCCGCCTTCTCTCTGTAACGCTGGAAGTTCTTACCGAAGGTGCGCATGTCCATGTAATAAATGGCTGCGTCCACCTGACCATCGGTCCGCTCTTTTGCCAACAGGGCTTCCTTGATGGAGAACATACAGCAAATGGATGAACAGTAGTCCGCGTCGGCCTGTATGTCTCTGGAGCCCACGCACTGGAGCCAGGCCACCTTGCCAATCTCTTTACCGTCGCTGGGCCGCAGCAGCTTTCCGTCATTAGGGCCGGTGCCACTTATCAACCTCTCAAATTCGATGCTGGTCACCACATTGGGATACTCTCCGTAGCCATAGGTGTTGCTGCCCATAGCCGGATCGTACGAACCAAAGCCGGCTGCCAGAATTACCGCCCCCACCTCCAGTTCACGTTCATCGGCACGCTCTAGGTTCTCGTAGAGTTTGATCACCAGGGGAACGAGAGTCTCCGGATCAAAAGGCTTCATGAAATAATCCAAAGCTCCGATCTTCATGGCCTCCACAGCAGTTTCCACTGTGGCATAGGCCGTCATCATCACCACTGGAAGCTCAGGACGAAGCTCCTTGGACCGCTTGAGCACCTCCACCCCATCCATCTCCGGCATCTTGATATCCAGGAGCACCAGATGATAGGCTTGCTTGGTCATCTTTTCCAGGGCGTCGGGTCCAGATTCGGCTGTGTCTACCTGAAAGCCATCCTCGGTCAACCAGTCTCTGAGCGAATCTCGAACGATAAGCTCATCGTCCACCACCAGGATACGAAATTGCCGACGAGCTTCCCAGCGGAAGTCAATGGCCCCGGTGGGACAGATCTTTTCGCACTCGCCACACATGGTGCAGGATTCCATGTCCACCACATAGTGGTTTGGAATATTGTGAGGTACCGGCAGATAGACCGCCTTCCTCTTGCTCAATCCGGCATTGAACTCGTCAGGTACCTCCACGGGACAGACGGCAGAACATTCTCCGCAACCATTGCAGCGATCAGGATCCACCATGCTGAGATTTTGTCGCAAGGTGACCTGGTACTTTCCTGGTTCACCTTCCATGCCTACCAATTCTGTGGAAAGCATGATTTCGATGTTCTCGTGGAACAAGCCCTTGCGCAAACAGTACTGGGAGGAAGAATCTCGTTCCACCAGAGGAAGCATCTTGCACATGCCACAGTGGTCACTGGGGAATTGGTAGTCAAGTTGCATCAGGGTGCCGCCCAGGTTGGGTGCTCGGTCAATTAATTTCACCTGGTAGCCCAATTCTGCCAAATCCAAAGCTGAACGAATTCCACTGATCCCACCACCCACCACTAAAGCTGAACCAATCTTTTTCCTCATGGTAATGACCCTCGTATTGGAAAGAGTTGCCAATTCTTGCAAACCAAGTGAAATTCGAAATTATCTCCCTATGCTCTATGCCCTATGCTCCATGCGAGTTCACGGACAACGGCCGTGAACACCTAGTGCGTCTTAGCAACAACCTCCTGAAACTCATCCTCGCGAAATACGGAAAGGGGCGGTTCATCTTCCAGGCTTTTTCCCGGCTCATAATCAAAGGCCTTTTGAGTGTAGCTGGCCACAGTCCGGAAGATCTCCATCACTGGTATGTTGTTAGGACAGGCATTCGAACATTGGCCGCAGCCAATACATGCCGTGCTCATATGGGCTATACGAGTAACATGGAAAAAGACCGTGTCAGTAGGCATTTTGAGGATACCTTTGCGTTGCGCCCAGCGCAAATATTGGGAGGGTTCATGGTCGAAGACATCCGTGAGGAAAACACACTATTTACAGTAGCAAACCGGACAAGCCACCCGGCAATTATAACAGTTGACGCAATTTCCCAGATAGTTCATGAGCTTGTTCAGGTCGGCAGTGGCCTCACTGGTTTCGGCAAACATTTGGTCACGGTAGACTATGCGTTCGGCCACCAGTTTTTCGATGGCCTCAGCTCGGCCTGCAGGCTCTTTGGTGGCAGGGAGTGCCAAGCTTTCCAATAGGGCCTCCCCTGCTTCTGTGTTAGCTTTCAACAGCAAGTGGTCGTTGGTATCAATGCCCACCAGCCCGATAACCAGATCAGCGTTTTGCGGAATGGGATATTCACAGGCTTTGCATGCGGGCGAAACATCGAAGCCGTTGATCGCCGTTCCTTTGCCTGCTTGGATATTATTGTAGAACTGTAAAGTTGATGCCGTGCCGTTATCCCCGGCAAAACTAGGGTAGTTGACGTTGCTGTAAGCGCCCAGACAATCCATCCCTATCAGAATGACGTCCTCAGCACTGCCCTGTTTCAACTTCACCAACTCAATGAAGGCCCGGATCTCGCAGGGTCGAAGCACCACCGCCACCTTTCCCTTAATTGGCTTTCTGGTGAGTCTGGAAACTACCTTGGCAGCGTTAATGGGAAAAACAGGTGCAAGCGGATCGGCGCCGTCGAGCTTTTCCGGGTCGGTTACCAAGGTGGGCATCACCGCGTTTTTCATAGACAAATGCTGAGCCACCAGAAGAGCGCTGACTTCCTCTGCCTGTAATAGTGTTTTGAAGAAACCCTGCAATGAGGTAACCAGGTTCTGCCCCTCGATCTTGATTTTCGCTGTGCTTGCCATCGATTTCCTCCAGATTATCTGCAAAGATGGTTAGATTACCATCTGTTGTCGCACTTCGTTGGAGCCTAGCTCCTTAACCTCTTCAACCAATTCCTTCATGGTGTTGGCAAAATCAATGCCCTCGCTGGCACCGATCCAGGTGAGTTTCACCCGCCGCTCGTCAAAACCGAACCGTGGCAGAATCTCTTTCAGTAACTTGACCCTGCGGCGAGCCTTTAAGTTGCCATTAATGTAATGACAGTCCCCAGGATGACAACCACTGATCAGTACAGCGTCTGCTCCCTCTAATAAGGCCTTGATTACATATTTGGGATCCACCATGCCGGTGCACATCATTCGAATCATCCGCACGTTGGGAGGCTGGGTCAACCTGGAGGTCCCAGCCAGATCAGCGGCTGTATACGTACACCAGTTGCACACAAAGGCGATTATTGTCGGCTCGAAATCTGCCATTTTTTCCCTCCCTCAGAAATGCCTAAAGTGAACTAAAGTGTCTAAAAAGCCTAAAATCTGAAATCCCAAATCCCAAGCACCCAATTACAAATAAATCTCAAATTCCAATAATCAATGACCAAAACAAAAAACAGCTTTCGAATTTTGAAACTGGGGACCCGCCCGCAGGGTGGGGAGTCCAAGCGAAGCGCGGACAATTTCGGTCATTGTTATTTGTTTGTTATTTGGATTTTGTGATTTGTAATTTCCATATTTCAATCCTCATTCCGCGATCCCCATTCCCTCAATTCCTTAATCCGAAATCCCAAATCCGCAATCCGAGATCCGAGGCCCGAATCAGAGTTCGGCCAATAAATCGTCCAGGACGCCTTCGATTTCGGCAAAAATCTGTTTACCGGTGAAGTGGTTGATCTGCGCTGCCCCACTCGGACAGTGACCCGCGCAGCTTCCGCATCCCTTGCAGAGTGCCTCGTTTATCACCGACACCCTTCTCCGGCCATCAAATTCAATGGCCGAGTATGGACAAAGATCAATGCAGGCTTGACATCCAGCGCAAATGTCTGGATCTATCCAGGAAATGGTGGAAGGAATTTCCACCTTGCCCCTGGTAGCCAGGGCTAGCGCCTGGCCTGCTGCCCCAGCTGCGTGAGAGACCGCATCAGGAATGTCTTTAGGACCCTGGCAGGCTCCGGCCAGAAACACCCCGTCAGTGGCTGTGGACACAGGCCCCAATTTGGGATGTTCCTCTAGGAAAAAACCGTCTCCTCCCTGGCTAATTCCAAAGACTCTGGCCACATCGGCAGCGTCGTCTGCAGGCTCCATGGCAGTGCAGAGGATCACCATATCCAGGGGTACCCGAAGCCGTTTGCCCATCAAAGTGTCTTCCGTGATGACGATGAGTTTGTTTTCCTCTTCAGGCTTGAGGGCTTGGTCTGTGACCTCGGCGGGTCTACCTCTTAAGAAAATAATCCCCTCTTCTTGAAGCCTACGGTAGAATTCCTCGTAGCCTTTACCAAAGCATCGCATGTCAATGTAGAAGTTGTAGACTTGGGTGTCATGCCCAGCCTTTTCTTTGATGAGGTGGCCATATTTGAGGGCGTACATGCAGCAGACTCTGGAGCAGTACTCATGGTAGTTCACATCACGACTGCCTACACAGTGAATGATGCCAACGCTTTCCGGTACCTTGCCGTTCTTCATCAGGATCTGCCCACCTGTGGGTCCAACCGCGTTGTTTAAGCGCTCAAACTCCAAGCCGGTGTAAACCTCATCAAATTCTCCGTAACCGTATTGCTTCATTGGAGTGGGGTCCAGAGTTTGGAATCCCGTGGCCATGACGATGCTACCCACCTTTATCTCGACCTCTTCCTCAATCATTTGGTGCTCAACCGCATCTCTTTCACAGGCCCTAACACACTCCATGCACTCACAGCAGATCCCACAATTAATGCAGCGGCTCGCCTCCCGCTGTGCTTCATCCTCGCTGAATCCCAGGGCTACCTCGTCAAAGGAAGAAGCGCTTTCCTGAGGATCCCGATGAGCCAGATGAGCCCTGGACTCTGGGACAGCATCTTAAGGAATCTCCTGCCAGTCCTGCCCCGGTGGCTCCTTGGCCACCAACTCTTCAGCAAAGAGGTCGAGATCTTCCCCGTTAATGTAGCGATGCATGGCTTCCGCCGCTTTATGACCTGCAGCCACCGCCTCTATTACCGTTGCCGGACCGCTCACCGCGTCGCCAGCACCAAAGACATCAGGGATAGCGGTTTGCATGGTGTTTGGACTTACCACTAATGTGTTCCGGCGGGTGATCTCGAGATCGGTGTGATCCACAGTCCAATCTACCTCGGGATGCTGGCCAATAGCCGGTATGACCGCGTCGCAATCTATGATGAACTCCGAGCCTTCCACCGGCACCGGCCTACGCCTGCCGCTTTCATCCGGTGGCCCTAGTTCGGTTCGGATACACTCAAATCCGGTAACCCTGCCGTTTTCGCCCAAAATGCGCATAGGTGCTGTGAGATAGTGGATCTTCACTCCCTCGGACAAAGCACCCTCAATCTCTTCTGGGTAGGCGGGCATCTCCTCGCGGCTTCGCCGGTAGACAATGTCCACTTGCTCACAGTCGAGTCGTAACGCCCCTCTGGCAGCATCAATGGCCACGTTGCCGCCGCCAACAACGACTACCCGGCTACCCGGCTTTTGCCGATCGCCGAGATTCACCTCCCGAAGGAAATCCACTGCATCCAGGACGTCCTCGAAATCTTCCTCGCCACTTATGCCCAGCTTCAAACTTCGGTGGGCACCGATGCCCAGGAAAATAGCTTTGTAACCTTGTTCCCTCAAGTCATCCAGAGTGAAATCGAATCCTAGTCTCTTGTCGGTCTGAGTTTCGATGCCCAACCTGAGAATGTTCTGGATTTCTCGGTCCAAAATCTCTGGAGGCAGCCTGTAGTCGGGAATGCCCACGCGCAGCATGCCGCCCAACACCGGGAGCGCTTCAAAAATGGTGACCTGATAACCCTTGAGCCGCAGATCGTAGGCCACTGTCAATCCCGCGGGGCCCGAACCCACCACCGCCACTCTTTCCTGCTTTTCCTCGATTTCAGGCAACGGCAGCTCTTCCAGATCTACCTGGTCAGCGGCAAACCGCTTCAAGTCCCTTATGGCAATGGCCTCATCCATCTCCGCCCTGCGACACTGGAACTCGCAAGGGTGAGGACAGACACGGCCCAGAACCCCTGGCAGGGGCAAACGCTCCATGATGAGTTGGACCGCCTCTTTATACTTCCCCTGCTTAATGAGCTGGACATAGCCTTGCACGTTTATGCCCGCTGGACAGGTAATGGTGCAGGGTGCTCGATCTTTTTTCTCAATGCAAAAGGTTATTGGCACTGCCTGGGGGAAGAAGCGATAAATGGCCTGGCGCTCGCTTAAGTCTTCATCAAACTCGTTGGGTACCGACACCGGGCAGACCTCAGCACACTGACCGCAGCCAGTACACTGATCCTCCCGGACATAGCGCGCTTTGCGTCTGATGTTGACAGTGAAATTACCCACATAGCCGTTTACCTCAGCCACCTCACTATAGGAAAAAAGATGAATATTGGGCTCTTGCGCCACTGCCACCGTTTTCGGTGTTGAAATACAGGCGGCGCAGTCCAGGGTGGGAAAGGTCTTGTCAAACTTCATCATGTGCCCGCCAATTGACGGGTTTCTCTCCACCAAATAGACCTGGTGGCCGGACTTGGCAATGTCCAGTGAAGCCTGGATTCCGGCGATGCCAGCTCCTACCACCAAAACATCCGGGTGGACACCCACTTCCCGGGTCGCCAGACTCTGATGATGACTGACCCGACTTACTGCTGCTGCCACTAGGGTTTTAGCCTTGCTGATAGCCTCATCCTCGTCCTCGATGACCCAGGAGCAGTGTTCACGAATGCAAGCCATTTGGAAAAGGTAAGGGTTGATACCTGCCCGCTGGCAGGCACCCTGGAAGGTCTTTTCGTGTAGCCTAGGGGAACAGGAGGCCACCACCACCCGGTTGAGCCCCATATCCCTAATGTCGTCCTGGATCATCTCCTGCCCGGGATCTGAGCACATAAACTTGTAATCCCTGGCCGTCACCACATCCTTTAGACCCTTGGCGAATTCTGCCACTTTCTCAGGGTCAACCTTGCCAGCAATGTTGCTTCCACAATGACAAATATAGACTCCAATTTTCGCCGCCATAGTCTAACCTCGCAGATAGATGATTTCGCCTGGCACTGATTGAATAAGAAACCACCAGCCGCTCACGTTTAACAACCGATACATTGTTCCAACACCTGTAGAAGTTCCTCGGTCTCCGGAGGCTTTTCGATATAGGCTGCCGGCTCAGGCACCTTTTGTCCCCGATAGGTGTTGAGCACCTGTTGGGAATGAAAAAAGGTCTTTTTGGCGATGGCCGAGAGCATTATCACTGGGATGTCTTTGAGCTTGTCATCTGTTTTCAGCTCTCGATACATTTGGATGCCTCCTTCCCGGGGCATCATCACATCCAAAATAATGGCCGCCGGCTTTTTCTCCCGGGCCTTCTGGATGCCCTCCTCACCGTTGACCGCGATGATTGGTCGGTACCCACTTGTCTCCAGAAGTGTGGTAATGAACGTCCGCATATCCAGTTCATCATCCACCACGAGAATTCTTTTTTTCTTCATGATATTCCTCCTCCTAACTGGAATCTTTTATTTCTTATTTAATAGCCTGGTCTTGTCACCCTACTCTGCTAATCTGATTCACCTATCAACCTGACCAAGACCGTTGTCTGCCGACTCAACCGGGCAGCTTGAAGGCTAGCTCCGGGTTGCGGATGGCCATCACATGGCAGTGCGCCCTCCGCGCCACATTTTCCACGGTGCTGCCAAAGGTCTGCTTGTTCAGCTCAGTGCTGCCCGAAGCGCCCATGACAATGAAATCCACCTTGTTTTGTCTGGCGTAGCGGACAATCTCCACAAAAGGAACGCCGACCCGTGCCGCAAAGGTTACCTCCTTGCACTCTTCTAACCTGTCCCCATATCGAGCCTTGAGGTCCGCTTCTGCCTTGGCAACAAGCTCGTCATCTGCTATGGCTTCTTCCTTATCCTCTTCCACATATTCGTTCACCACATGGCGCATATACTTGTAACTGGAGTGCAGCACGTGAAGAAAATGAAGCTTGGCACCGTAGCGCTGGCAGAAATCCACGGCATGATGGAATGCCATCTCCGCCTCCTCGGAAAAATCGCTGCAATATAGTATGTTGCTGTACTTAACCATAGCTTCCTCCTCTCCCATTAGGCCCCTGTCGAAGGCGATCCGGAGTTCGCGCCCTCTCCTGGGTGAGATTCACTACCATTTTCCCGCTTTTCGGCTGGCCCGGAAGGTAGCAGGAGACGAAATACCGAGCCTTTATTCGGCACAGATTCAACCTCCATGCGTCCTTGATGTTCTCGGGCTATTTTCTGGACGTTCATCAAGCCCAGTCCTGTTCCATCAGCACCTTTGGTGCTGAAGAAATTGGTAAAAATTTTTTCTTTGTCGCTCTCCTCAATGCCGCAACCGTTATCTTCAACCTCCACACAAACTGCCCAGTCCGGGTGGCGGCAAGTGCGCACTGTAACCTGCCCCTGTTCATGACCGCAGATTTCCGGCCAGCAGGCGTCAATGGCATTATTGACCAGGTTGACCAAACACTGATGAATACCGCCAACCTCCATTGCTACCGGTTCCAGCCCCTCTGTGGCTTCCATGGTCAGATTTACCTTGAACTCCCCTGCCCGCGCCTTCAAAAGCTCCACCACCTCCGCAGCCACCTAATTGACTTGAGCCAATCGGTATTCAGGTTTGCGCTCTTTGGCGTAGGTCAGGAGGTCCATGGCCAGGCTGGAGATCTTGGCAACGTTGCGCTGTACCATACCCCAGCCATCCTGGAGATAGTTCTGGTTCGACAACTCGAAGCCCTTGTTGACCACAAACATCCCGCCCTTCAGGCCACCGACTATATTCTTTATGGCATGGGCGATGGTGGCCGAGGTCTGGCCGATGGCAGCCAGTCGCTCTGACTGGACCAGCTGTCTTTCCAGCCGGCGAATGTCGCGCAAGTCCTGGAAAAAGGTAACACAGCCCATCACCTGATCTCCCTGGAGCAGGGTCGTACCAGTAAGGCGAATGGGAATTTCCTCTCCATCTCGGGTCCGGATCGTCGTATCTAGATAAGTGGTATCTTCTTTCATCGCAGGCCTTGGTACGTGGCACCAGTTGGTGCGCCATTTTTCTACCACCTCAGGCCCATAAAGATCTTCCAAACTGAGACGGTCAATAACCTGTTCCAGTTGATAGCCGGTCAGCCGCTGGGCGCTACTGTTGAAGATAACAATCTCTCCCTCTTTATTCCCGGCGACAATGCCATCCAGGGAATTGTTGATCAGGTTGGCCTGAAAATCGCTTATACGCTGGATTTCGGCGGTAGCCTCCTGGACCTTTAGTTCCAGGTTTTCCGTGTAATCACGAAGCTGCCTTTTGAGAGAGATTTTTTCCTCGGCCCGTTTTAGAGAAATGAATAGAGCCTCGTCATGGATAGGCTTGGTAATGAAATCAGAAGCCTCCAACTGCAAGGAGCTAATGGCCAGTTCCATCTCACCGTGGCCTGTGATGATTATCACTTCGGAATCGGTCTCCATTGCCTTGATGCGACGCAGAACCTCGATGCCGTCTATGCCCGGCATCTTGATATCCGTAAGAACAAGCGGTGGCTGATAGCGTCTGAAAATTTCCAGACCCTGCTCGCCATTCTCGGCAGTCCAAACCTCATAGCCGGCATCCTTAAGGGCAATTGACACAACCTTGCGGATACCCTCTTCGTCGTCAACCAAAAGGACGCGGCGCAGGTTAGTTTCAGCCACCGAGCACCTCCATTGGTTCCCGGGTCTCCTCCTCTACGGCAGGAAACCTGATCCTGAAAGTGGTCCCCTGCCCCTCCACGCTTTCCAGATCTATGTTGCCGTCGTAGTCCCGGACGATGCCAAAACTGATGGAGAGACCGAGCCCGGTTCCCTTTCCCACCGGTTTGGTGGTGAAGAAAGGTTCGAATATCTTTTCCTTCACCTCTTCGCTCATGCCCAAGCCGGTATCGGATATGGTCACCACCACCTCATGGTTTTCTCGGAATGAGGAGATTTCCAAGACCTTTTCAACCCCTTTTACCGCCAGTACTTCCTTTTCGTCCATGGCGTCTCGGGCATTCATAATGAGGTTAAGGAAGACCTGTTCTAATCGGTTGCTGTCTCCTCTAATGGGCGGGAGCTCTTCGTCCAGGTGCAGCTCTACCTTGACGCCATGCACCTCGAGCTGGCGGCCCAGGACAGTAAAGGTTCCACGAATGCAGTCGTTGAGCTGGACATTCATCTTGCGAATATCGGTCTTACGGCCAAATTGGCGGAGATGATTGATGATCAGGGAGGCACGATCCACCTGACTGTCCATCTCCATAGCAAGTTCTCGTAGAATTTCAGGATCCACCGGTTCGTTCCGATCAATCTTTTTGGCTATAAAGCTGGCAGAGGTCTTGATCACGGAAAGCGGCTGATTCAACTCGTGGGCAACACCGGCAGACATCTCTCCCAAAGTGGCCATTTTACTCGCCTGGATGAGCTGCGCTTCGCTCTTTACCCGTTCGGTCACATCGGAGGTGGTGACAATCACTGTATCCTGGCCCAGGTCCTTTAGACTGGAGTAACGGATGTTCACCTGGATCGACTCATTGTCTTTAGTGTGGTGCTTCACCTTAAAGATTGCGCCCTCCTTATCCCAGGAGACTTTCCTGAGCCGGTCCCACTCTTGAGGATCGGCCAGATCAATAAAGCTTCCTCCCAGGACTTCGCTCTTTTCGTAGCCGTAAAAGTTTAAAGCCCGGTCGTTGGCGTCCTGGATCTCCAAGGTTTCTAAGTTCAAGACAAAGATGGGGTTGGGATCGCTGTTGAACAGGGTCCGGTACTTTTCTTCTGACCGTTTCAGTTCTTTTTCCAGCAGCCGCACCTGGGTGATGTCCGTCGACATCTCTATGGCGGCCACCACCTCGCCCTCTTCATTGAAGATGGGAGAAGTTGAAACCAGCATGTGAACGGGGGTGCCGTCCTTGCCCAGCGCCACCTCCTCGCTGAAATGGGGCTGGCCGTCCTCAAAGGTATGATCGACACTGCACACTGGGCACTTTTCGTCCCTCCCTTTGTAGGCCTTGTAACAATATTCCCCAAGCTGATCACCAAAGCTCTCGGCGAAAACCCGATTCACCTGGACGATGCGAAAGTCGCGATCCTGAACGCTGATCTGGCAGGGCACCTCCTCGAAAAGAGTCTGGTATTCATCCTTGCTTTTCTGGTAGGCGTGGGCCTGGTCCCTGATATTTCTCCGCATCTCATCGAAGGAAAGGGCCAGATCTCCAATCTCATCTTGAGTGATGACTTGCACCTCCTGATCGTAGTTGCCACTGGCAATCTGCTTGGTCGCAGAGACCAGGCTTCGAATTGGCCGTTTGACAAAGTAGAAGATGCAGCCGGCTACAATACCGGTCATCCCCAGAAAGATGAGGGTGGCAAAGAAGATGATCTTTTGCTTGGTGGTCAGAATTTCTTGATCCAAGGTTTCCAGAGAAAGACCGATGTCCAATACTCCAAGGACAACTTTCTCCTTTGCATGATAGTGGCATGCAGCCTGCCAACAGCTGGGCTCGTTATAGATGGGGTTGATCACCCCTAGCACCCGATAATTGGCTGGACTGAGGTAGGTGCGGTTGCGGTCGCTCATGCTCAGCCGTTCAAGGGGTTGATCACGACGGTGGCAGGCGTAACAGGCCTCCGCCTGCAGGTCAACATAATTGCCGATGTCCTCCTTTTGGCTGGCAAACATGATGGCGCCATCTTTGTTAAATACGCGGATATTTTCAACTCCCGACTGGGCGCCTATGGCCTCGATGATTTTGTGCAGGCTCTCTCGCTGATTCTTGAGCATGCTGTAATGGGTGCCACGTTTCACCGTGTCGCTAAATTGGTTGACATTTTGCACCATTCGTTCAAAAGCCTGCTTTTCCTGGAGGGAGACCAGGTAGAAAGTCAGAGCGAGCACCGCCACCAGAAAAATCAACCCCACTGCCAGCCCTAATTTAAAGCTGAGGCTTTGCCTCACGGTCTTGAAAAAGTCACGACCTGAACTGATGGTATCTGAGTTGGTCACTTGCAATACTCTCCACAGGTTAGTGCTCACCGCTTATGCCAGGGCTGTGCCATCTCACAATCCACCTGACATATGATTGTAATTTCAATTAGTTAGTAGAGATGAGTGGTGGAGAGTTGGCAGGAGAATTGGCGTAAAATTGCTGCAGATCTGCAACATTACTATAATAACAAATCTATAACCACCTTTAATTAAAAGATAATTTCTCTGGTAGCTGTCGTTGCAACAATTTGCAACTTTTGTTGCAACGACATGCAACTCGGAAAATCAAGGCGAGATGTTGTATTTTTTCATCTTGCGCCACAACGTGGTTCGATCCATGCCTAGTGCCTGTGCAGCTTTCTGTCGATGCCAGCTATGTTCTTTCAATGCATCCACAAGCCTCTCCCGCTCCCAGGCATCACGGCTTTCAGTAGGCTCAGGTCTGGAAATAATCTCGCCCTCAAGGCTGCCACGTGCTTTCTGGAGATACATGGGCAGATGCCGCCGCTCAATCACCTCTCCCCTGCAAAGCACACAGGCGTGCTCAATGATATTCTCCAGTTCCCGTATGTTGCCCGGATAGTCATAGTTGAGCAAAATGTCCATAGCATCTTCGGCTATTTTCGATACCGTAGTTTCCTTGGTAACGTTGTACTTCTTGATAAAATTATTGATTAGCAGTGAGATATCGCCACGCCGTTCTTTCAGTGGCGGCAGTTCCAATCTCATAACATTAAGGCGGTAGAAAAGATCTTCACGGAACCTTTTCTCCTTCACTAGATTCTCCAGGATCTGGTTGGTGGCAGCCATAATCCGTACATCCACCCGGCAGAGTTTCCTCCCACCCAGCGGATAAAACTCTCTGTCTTCCAATACCCGCAGAAGTTTGGCTTGCAGGGCAAGCGGCATGTCACCTATTTCGTCAAGGAAAATACTGCCGCCGTCTGCCTCCTGGAACCGGCCCGGTTTGTCCTTGTCCGCTCCGGTGAAGGCACCTTTGACGTAGCCAAACATCTCTGATTCCAAAAGATTATCAGGCAAGGCTGCACAATTGACCTTTACGAAAGGCTTATCTCTTCGCTGTGAAGCATTATGGATAATTTTGGCCAATAGATCCTTTCCTGTACCCGTAGGCCCTTCTACCAGGACATTGGCTTCACTTTCAGCCACCACCGGGAGAATTTCAAATATCTGTTGCATTACTCCATCCTTGCCGATCATATCGGCGAAGGTGTACTTATTGCTTATGGCACGGTTGAGCTGTTGGATGAGGGAGAGATCCTGGAAGGTCTCCAGGCCGCCGATGGTTTGTCCCGCTTCGTTACGGAGAGCCATAAAATTCGCCCGGACTGGCAGATTTCGCCCATCCTTGGTAAATAGTCGCCGGTGGAGGTTTGCAAGAGTTTTACCGCTCGAGATTGATTCCCCTAGGCTGCATGTCTCTCCAGGCCGATCACAGCCCGTGAGTTTGGCGTGATGCTGGCCGACAATTTCTTGACGCTGGTAGCCGGTGATAGTTTCGGCCATGGAGTTGAATGAGGTTATGTACCCACCACGGTTTACCGTAAAAACTCCAATGTCCAGGTTGTCCAAGATGAGTTTGAGCCGATGCTCGTCATAGCGAATCCGGTCCAGCAGTTGATTGTAGACTGAGAAATCTTGGAAGACCTCGATGCAACCCGTAACTTGTCCTTCGCTACCAAGTAGAGGAGAGACTAGCTTGGTTATGCGGTGCAGGTTGCCTTCCTGATCGGAGATATCCATCTCAAGCACTTGCGGTTTTCCCTCGACCTCAACCTCTTGCGGGTACATGCACCTGCCATGACACAGATCACTAAAAAAGATCTCGTGGCACTTTTTCCCGAGTACTTCTTCTTCACGGAAGCCAGTAAGCCGCTCCACCGTCTCATTAAAGGAGGTGATCTGCCGTTCCTTGTTAACAGTGAAGAAGCCGATGCCCAAGTTCTCCAGAAGCTGGCTGAACTGTTCGTGCAGGATGTTTGTGCTGTAGGGCGGTTTCTTTTTCACCGTTGACTGGGAACCCTTTTTCCTCTGAGGCGTCTGGTTCTACTTGAAACCTTGCCCGCCTCAGTATTGGTAAAGAACACGAGGGACTAATGTTGCAACCTTCTGCAACAAATAATACCATAATATTATAGTAAATCGAAATCATTAGCCAGCCGCTACTATTTTCTGAAGCCGACGAGCCCAAAAAACTTTGCACTTTAATGCACAATAATATAAACTACTGGTAGTTGACTTGGAAACGTTCACTTCCACCTTTAACCATTCTTATCGTGAATGATGGAGGGTTTCTCATTCGCATTTTCACAGCTCGAGAGAAATGGTATCAATGTTGTTTTAAACACTTGAACCGGCTACAGGAGGCTCGTTATGTCGCTGCCAGAAAAAGTTAGTGTCACCGCGGTTGTTGACAACTACCTCGACGTTTTTGAACCTTCCACTCCCCTTGTTGAGCGCGCCGTGGTTGGCAAGCTGATAAAGCCGCTCTTGGCCGGTCACGGGCTTGCATATTTGGTGGACATCAGCCAGGGCGAAAGCACGTTCTGCTTGCTCATGGATACCGGCAATGCCTTTGAACCCTTGAAACACAACATTGAAGCTTTGGGACGAACCCCCACCGAAGTTGATGCCTTATTTCTAACTCATGGACACCCGGACCACTATGGAGGGCTTCTGGGTTTCTTGGAGTGGCGAGGAACACCTCTGCCCATCTACTGCCACCCTGATGTCTTCTGGCCCAAATACCTCATGACTCCGAGGGGTAAAGTGGGGCCTTGGAAACTGGAACGTGAGAAGATTGAGGAAACCGGCGCTCAGTTGACCTGTGCTACGGATGTTCAGCAATTGCAGGAAGGTGTCTTTCTTACCGGTGAAATTCCCCGCCGCACTGATTTTGAAGGTCCCATGCCTGGGGCCAAAATCATCAAAGACGGTGAAGATATGGACGATCCTCTCGTTGATGAGCAAGCCCTGGTGGTGAATTTAGGTGAGAAGGGGTTGGTAATTATTTCGGGTTGTTCTCATCCTGGAATCGTTAATACCATCCAATATGCCCAGGAGATTACTGGAAACTCTCGCATATATGCTGTGATTGGCGGTCTGCACCTGGCTCAAGTGGGCGAGGAGGTCCTCACCCAGACTATCAACGGGATCAAGGATTGCGGAGCTCAACTAGCATTCACCGGCCATTGCACCGGCTTTCGTCCCCACATCCGCATGAGTCAGGAACTGGGTAGCACCTTTGCGATCAGCTGCGTGGGATCGACAGCGACCCTAGCGGCGTAAGCCGCTAAGGTTCCAGGCACAAGGTGCACGGCGTAAGGCACAAGGCAAATCTTATTTTCTATTGTCTCCTTGCGCCTTGAGCCTTTTGCCGGATTGCACTTGCCATTACCGTTCTAGGTAGAATGCCCCATGACACCCTCTGAACTACCTCCAATAGATACTCCTGCCCTTTTAATCGACCTCGATATAGTTGACCGCAACCTTGAACGGATGCAGGAAAAAGCCGACAAATTTGGGGTAGCTCTCCGTCCTCACATTAAGACTCACAAGATACCTGAACTGGCTCAGCTGCAAATGCGTCTGGGCGCACGCGGGATTACCGCCGCCAAGGTTTCAGAAGCCGAAGTCATGGCTGCGGCGGGAATTACGAACATCTTTGTCGCCAACCAGATTGTGACCAAAGACAAGCTTAATAGACTCGCGGCTCTCTCCAAGAAAGTGCGCATATCAATAGGGTTGGACAGCGTCGCAGCAGCGCGTACACTGTCAGATGTATTTGCTGCATCCGGACTCACCATCGAATATCTCATAGAGATTAACAGTGGTCTCAATCGATGTGGCGTTTCACCTGGGAAGGAAGCAGTGGAGCTCTTTCAGGCTGTGGCTACCCTTCCCTCTCTCAAATTCAAAGGCATATTTACCCATGCCGGTCAGGTATATGGTGCAGATTCTCTCTCGGAAGTGAAGGAAGTCAGTCGGCTTGAAAGCAAAATAATGGCTGAGACCGCGCAAGCATTTTCCGAGCTCGGAACTTCTCCTGATATTGTCTCCGTAGGGTCCACTCCAACCATGAAGGTCTGGGAGGGGCATGAGGCTGTCAATGAGATCCGCCCGGGCAACTACATTTTTCACGATGCCATCCAGGTGTTCCTCGGCGCGGCAACCCTGGAGGAATGCGCTTTGTCCATCCTGGCAACCGTGATTAGCCGACCTGAGAAAGAGAGGGCAGTCCTAGATGGAGGAAGCAAGGCTTTTAGTTCGGATCGGGGGGCGCACGGGAAAGAGATGGCATCCGGCTTTGGCATAGTGTTGGGCAAGAAAGCATTATTGGTAAGACTGTCCGAAGAGCACGGTATTATGACCCTCGATCCCAAGGTCGATCTCGACATCGGCGACAGAGTTCGAATCATTCCTAACCATGCTTGTGCTGTGGTGAATCTGTTCGATCGTGCCTATGGCATCAGGAACGGTGAGGTGGTTGAAGAATTCAAGATCGCCGCAAGAGGAAAAAGCCAGTAGGCAGTAACTGAGGCTCAGGGCTTAAGGTGCAAGGCGATATTTTGTTTGCTTTTTTCCTTCTGCCTTGCGCCGTGTGCCTTATGCCTTTTCTTTATTCCGTGGTGCGAAACTGCAATAGTATCTTCTCGCCTGCTGCTAATTCTCTCTCTCCGAGTTCTACCTTCTGGACTACTCTACCTGAAGCGTCATAACATTCAGCCCAAAACTCGTAGGTTCCCGGCTCCAAAGTCAGCTTGCTGATCAAGATCTCCGCTGGCAAGGTTCTCCAGCTGCGCAAGTCCGGTTCTTCGCTGGCAAAGGCAAGTATATTCCCAGTAATCCCCGTGAGAAAACCAGCCAGGGCCCCGTAGTCCCGTCCACCCGCTTCCTTTGCTGCCTGCTGTGCTGCCTTTACAGCCAGATATTTGGCAGTGACTCTGGCGATAGTTTTCACCACGATACGACTCTCCCGGTCTTCCAGGTTCTCCTTGGCGATCTTGCCGATGGGCTCAGCAACGGTGAACGCTGCATGAAAGGCCCTATCTTCCTCCGGCGGTTTAGCGTAAAGTCGCCCGCCGACGATACGTTTATCCACCTCTTTGTAGGTTGGGAAAGCCAATTTCAGTAAAAATCCGTCAGGCATCGGAAAAACGATGGTAGCCGGTTCCTTAACCGGGGCTCTGCCATTAAAGTGCAGGCCAAATACTTCCGCCTTCTCCTTGCGTTCTGCCAGACTTGGAAATTGCTGCGCAGGAAAGCGCTCCCGCAATTGATCTTGTTGTTTTTCCCCCATGAACTCTGCGGTTGACAAAGCGTTTTCCGCAAGGATTCCAGGAACACTTAAACCGAAGCGTTGGTATTCCGCCTCGTACCCACTAATGGCCAGGTAGTATGATATATAGGCATCATTCAGATCAGCGCTCGTCTGTCCCATCTCATAGAGAATTCCAATGAGCATTCGAGCAAAGGGGTCTTCACGGTAAGCATTTTGGTGTTCCTCGTCGTATTGCAGGTTGATTGTTGCCAGCTTACTGTCAATCTTCCGTGCTTCCACCAGGGCATCTTCAATCTTCGAAAGGTTAGCGTATGACAGGGCCAGAAAGAGGTTGACCATTACTGACTCGAAATCCTCACCCCGGTATGGAGCCGTGTTGTCATTGATCAGGAAGGTTGTGGCCTCCCCACTTATGGAGATGGTGTACAGTTCTTCCATAAGTTGCTCTGCCGCAGTGAAAGCCTGGATAGCTTTTTCGAAGTCTCCAACCGAAAAGGCCAGCATCCCTTCATCCAAATAAAACAGCAACCGATTGCGATTTTGATAGTCTTCCTCGTGTTCCTCTACATAGCTGAGAGCTTGGGAAAACTCCCCTCGAGCGCTCATTTCATCAACCGTGGTGGTGAGGTGATGCGGCATGCCGCAGCCGGAGATAGTGGCTAGAGAAAGGAATGCCGATGCGAGCACTATCAGGAGGGCGAAACCTTCTTTCCTACGACTGTAGGACTTTATACAAAGTTGTTCAGCTTTACTGTCCACCATGCCTATAATTCTTGACCCATTAATCTGCAACGAGAGTGCCTGCTGGTTTTGTTCACCAGCTAAGTCTACTCCGCTTGACCACCTTCTTAATTTCCTTCTGGCCTATCCACGCTTTCACATTCGTTTCCAATTGGATGAGTTCAAGATTCACCTGGTAGAGCATCACATATTTGCCTTTTATTTCATCTTTAATCGCATTGATTGATCCCTGGAGCATGAAGTCTGCCCCCACTTCCTTGTATATTGATTTCTGAGTTTCAGGGTCAGTGAAACCTTGCTGTTGATCGGCCTTCTCTTGCCTCAGTTCTATGCGTTCATCTTTGGAGGCTACGAATTGCACCCTCCCGGAGTTTATCAAGGCCCGCTCCAGATCTTTAATGAAAACCTGGGTGTTGATGTGTTCGTAGCTTTGGTTCTTAACGGTGCCTACAATCACTGTCGGCATATTGCCCTGATGCTTCCCCTGATAGCTCTGGAGCCACGGACGATTGAGGCAGTCTTCAATCATTTCCTCCGAGACCAGCCTAGAATCGGTGTCGTTCCAGCGGCCACTCAGATCAATAGTCTCATCTACCTCTGTCCGCTTTACAGAAGGTCCCGCGCAAGAAATCAACAAAAAAATCATAGCTACCAATGATATGCTCTTATGAAAACTTGAGGGCTTACATTTTCTCTTCATGGCTTCACCTCCGTGACCTCTCCACTCAAATGGAAATGTTTCATTCCCCTTCAATCATTCCTTTTCTTTTTGTTAGAGCTTATATTCTTTTCGTAACAATTGCTAGAGAGAATGGGTCCGCCAAACTCGACTATACGGTGTAAGATGCGCAGGTAACGCTCCGAACAAAAGAAAGCCCGGAACATCTCCGGGCTTTCTTGATTTTTGTAGATTACGATTTTTAAAGGTTATCTGGAGTTAGCCAATCATGCATTCCTTGGAGCGCTCGCCACTCTCGCGACTTGCCTCTTGCCTACAATGCTTATACTCTTCGAAGCTGGTGGAACAATAGCCGCAGGTGCTCAGTTCCTTTACCAGCCTCCGTTTTTCACTGAAGCAACACGCTCCAGCACTGCTGGAATTTGACTGTGACATGTATATCGCCTCCCCTCTGCTTTCGCTGGGGCCTTGTTTTTACCCACTTCCTTGAGCGTAACTCGCAAAATTGAAAAGTCAAGAGGCCCACCTTGCATTTATGAAATGTCAGGGCCTGGTGCTGGATTAGTGGAGTGATGGAGTAAAAGAGACTTGTAAAATCCCAAATTCCAAGCACCAAATGCCAAACAAATTTCAAATTCTAATATTCAATGACCAAAACAATGAACAGGTTTGGAATTTAAAATTTTGGTCATTGTAATTTCTTTGATATTTGTGATTTATGATTTGGAATTTGTGCTACTCTATGCTGCCCGCTGCCCCCTGCCTGCTGTGCTTTTATTTCACAGTCTCCACTGAATAGCCCGCCTCATTCCAGCCGCGGATACCGCCCAAGCAGCGATATACATCCGTATAACCTAGCTTTACTGCCCACATGGCCCCGTTGTGGCTCCGGCCACATTTTACGAAACCGCAATAGACGACAATCATCTTGTCCTTTTTAGGGCCAAGCAAGTCAGAGTATTGCTTTTCCATTGCCGGATCAATGGTTGTCATCTCGGGAATCGGGAACTCGAATTGTACTGCCGTCGGAATGTGCTGTTTCTTGTAGCTGGCCTCATAGGGCATAGTGTCCACCACAAGGATATCCTCCTCGGCGTCCAATTTTGCTTTCAACTCCTTTAGACTCATGAGCTTGTAACCGCCACGTTCTTTCTCAGCGGCTGCTTTTAACGCTAGGAACTCGGCTTGCACATTGGCTTCACTAACACCGACTTTTTTTGGGTTAGCGCAACCGGAAGGCAGAGTTAGGCCTGCAACCACAACAAACAACCAAAAAAACACGATACCCTTTCTCATAGATTTTCTCCCTTTCCATATTCATTTCAGTTTTACCAGCACGGGAATCTCCACCGATTTCTTCACAGCATTGGCAACCTCGATGCGAACAGAAGACTGAGCAATTCCCCCAGCCTCGAGATCCTTGACACTCACTTCAAAATCAATGACTTCATCCCCGTTCGGGGCCACACTCGTGGGGTTAGAGAGAAGACGGAGGTGGGGGTTCCCAGCGACAAGTTCTCTTATCTGTAGTGATTCGTCCATGAAGTTATTTATCTTCAGCCTTCGAGTGTATCTGCGATTGGGCTTCAGGTTGGTCAAAATGAAGCGGTCAGGCCGCGCCTGCCATTGGCGGATCACTTTTCCCCGTATGCGCAACTTTTTCACCGGAGCAACAGGGTCGTTACTTTTCACTAGCAGCACAATATCATTTTCACCGCCGTGGCCTGTGGACTTGAACGTGGTCTTGATCTTGCCACTCTGCCCCGGCCTCAAGTGATAGCTTGGGTAGTCTGCCGTGGTACAACCGCACGAGGTCACTGCATCATGGATCACAAGAGGCTCCCCACCTCCATTACTAAATTCAAAAGCGATATCAACGGATTCACCCTCCAAGATCGGCTGGAAGGTGAACACACTCTCCTGGAAACGGATTGCAGGTGAGGCCCCAAAGGCTTTAGGGGGGGTAAATAACAGTAGACACGTGCATGCTAGCATTGCGGCAGGGGAGTAGCGCATGAAACCCACCTTTCTGAATGATTCACCAGCCTTGACAGACCACCATTTCATTCGGCCAGCGATTCACGGCTTTAAGAAAATGTGAATATTTGCACTATTACAAGGCTAATTTAAGTAAAAGTCAAATAGATAATTTTGATGTTTACCAATGACATATATCGGAAATTTCTATTGAAGTAGAACAGGGTTGGCGGGGGATTATTGGCCGTAAAAGCCCAATTTTTGTGGTTTCTCGGGTTTTTCTCCGGAAGGAACTATTGAATGATCAATTTCACTTCGGCTCCAGAGGGAGGAGCTAGGTGGGTAAAGTGAAAGTCATGCTCTTTTCTTTCACTCAAGACCACTTTGGCATTGCTCACAATAGCTACATAGCAACTGGTGAAACAGGCAATACATCCAGTTTTGTGCTTCTTTGCTGCTTTCAGGTTTCCTCCAAAACGAAATCGCAGTTCTGCTCCTTTAGAATCCTGCACCAGCTCACTGAGCTCGTACTGTCGCTCGGCTCCAGGCCAGTCCACTCTAATCGTTACCGGGTCACCCTGCACTGGCGTGCTGCGTTTCCACCGACTCAGGTTATTCCCTGGCTTCTTGCCTATGGCCGCCAGGCCCTCGAAGACTTCTTCGGGTTTGACCTTGGTCTCAAAGAGAAACTTGGTATCGCCTGACGCAGACCCGTTACTCCCGCCGGCCCAACCGATGCCACAGTGATGTGATTCCCGCCTTGTGGTAATCCATCCTTTGAGGCGAACAATCTTTTTCTCTTTATCGATGACTATGAGTTGCTCCTGATGGCTGACAGGCAGCGACTGTTCCTGCGCTCCAAGCAACTCGCCGTTCCAGAAGTGCACGTAAAGCACCGAAATAAAGATAATTGACCAATATGTTCCTTTGCAAAGTGACATATCGTGCCCTGACCCAGCGTTCATCCCAAATACAATAACATTTCCCGTTAAGGCTGTTACATCAGGTTGGGGGCAAGCTCATAGGTCCAGGGTGCTCCAGAGTTCTTCCATCCGTTCTTTACTCTTTTCCCGTTGAAGTAGCTCTGGGGGTCCTTGACGGAATCTCCCTCGAATCCGTCTGTGATATTGTAAACATTCTTGAACCCAGCCTCGGCTAGAAGATTGACCGCCATGGCGCTGCGCCCCCCCGAACGGCACATGACGAGAATCGTATCGCTGACTTTGTAGTCCCTTTTTACCTGAGAGACAAAGTTGGGATTAGGCTCCATAACAGGTCTTTTTTTCTTGGCAGTCAATTCTCGATTCAAGACCCTGACGGGAATATTTCTTGCCATCGGTGCATGGCCGACAAAGATGTATTCCTCCGGCGTCCTAACATCTAAGACAACCACCTTGTCGGCATCAACATGCCATTTTGAAAAGGCCTCTTTCGCAGTCAAGTAAAGCCCTAATGCCGTTTGTTTACTCTTTGGAAGACTCGTTTCAGCCAGGGTCAAGACAGTAAAACTGAAAATCAAAAAGAACAATACAGGCACGATTAATAATCTTCTCTTCATAAACACCCCCTTAAATCAACTCGGCTTCTCAGCGATTATCTATGGGTTGATTGTGAACACCCAGTAATTATTTCTTGTATTTACCCATTGGTCAAATAGGAAATATCTATGGTAAATACCGCCTATCCCTGCTTTTTCTTATGAGTTAGAATTGCGACGTCTTACAAGAACAGTTGACCTGTGTCTGTCTGCCTGGAAAATGCAAAGAAGGTTGTCGGTCAGAAGGTGGTTGATTTACTGAAGCATTACTTGTTTGTCATGAGAAAGGATAGGATTATTTGAATAGCCGCCCAAGGAGTCTTTTCTTTTGCGGCTCTGGCGGTGGAAGTCCTAGATGTCGGCAAATCACCGCTTCAAGTTCATCTTCTTGGATGTCACTGCCCTCCACGACGATTTCCTCTGCAACCATTACTGCCGGAGCCACCGGCAGATCCAGCTCAAAATATTCATCGGTTAAGTATTCTGCATTGGGTTTGGATATGGTCTCAATTTCAAATTCGTACCTCTGGCCCAGCCTGGGCATCATCTCCTTGAAATGCTTTCACGGCTTGCCATTAGGCTCGTTCATAAAGAATCTTACTTTCAGCATCTTTTTCTCCTTTCTGGCCCGGATGTTTCACAACTGCCATATGTTTTATAAACTGCGCCGGAGGCAGAAAATCTACCACCCGCAAATCACGCCGCTCCCTGCCATTTCTGTCCAAAAACACCACCGTTGGTACCCCTCTGACCTCATACTGGCGCAGCAAATGTTCATTGAGCGGATCATCCTTGCGGGTCAGGTCAACCTTGATCATCACGAAGTCATTCTTTGCCACCTTCACAATTTCAGGATCGTGAAAAGTGATTTGCTCCAGTTCCCGGCACGGAGCGCACCAGTCTGCGTAGAAGTCGATGATCACCGGCTTTTCTACGCTGGTAGCTTTCTTTAAAAGTTGCTCAGAGTAGGGCTGCCAGGTAACGCCAGGACCTCTGGTGACAGTGGAGACACTCTGATAGGTGGCAAGCAGGATGAGAGCTATGCCGATTCCTTTTTTCAACCAGCCAAAACCACGAAAAGTGCCTGTGGTCCGATCTATGAAGCCAAGGTGTACTCCTGCTGCCAGAATCACCGCTGACAACAGAATGATTCCCGCAAGGTGTGAAGAGAAAAGGGGTTTGATAAAGTAAGCGGCCATGGCCACCAATACCCATCCCAAAAGTTTGCGCACCCAGACCATCCACTCCCCGGAGCGGGGTAGCCTATCCAATTTCCCGGAAAAGAAGGCCAGAGTAGCCAGGGGAATGCCCAAGCCGAGACTCAAAGTAAAGAAAAGCATGAATCCCAGATAAGGATTGCCGGTGCTGGCCACGTAGGTCAGCAGCCCTATCAAAAAAGGGCCGATACAGGGTGCAGCAACCACTCCCAGAGTAAGGCCCATAAAAAGACTGCCACCATAACCGCCATACGACCTGGATGCAGCCTGGGTCAGAAATCCTGGAAGTCTGAGTTCCCACAGACCGAAAAAGCTCAGGGCCAGTGCCACAAGAATCGTTGCTATTGCAACAAGAACAGCCGGGTGCTGGAGCACTGAGCCCAAGAGACCCCCTGTGAGGGCAACCACCACCCCCAGAGTGGAGTTGGTAACAGCAAGGCCCAGGAGGAAGAAAAGACTGTGAACAGCGAGAAGGCCGGCTTTGTCTCTGCCGCGCCCGCCGAAATAGGAAACGGTTATAGGGATCAGTGGATAAACACAGGGAGTGAGGTTAAGGGCAAGGCCGCCCAAAAAGACCCCCACAAGGGTCAGAAGCAAGCCTGATTGAAAAAGTGTAGAACCTGGCGCACCGATTCCCGTGGGTTGCGCCAGCGAGATCTGTCCTCTTTCGGTGGGCAAGCCCAGCTCTTTCCAATCTGGGAGCCCTTCAGCGTAGCGATAGACGTTTTCATAACCGAGGCGAACGGCCAGCCTGGCCGCCGAGTCGCTACGGACTCAGGTGAGACCGTCTCAGTAAAATACTACGTGCCGCTTCTTGTCAGGTCCCAGGAGCTTTTTCATCTCGGACCGGGCCCAGGGAGAATACTGGGTCCACCAAGTGGGGGTTACCGGCAGGTTCGCTGCCCCCTTAATGTGCTCCCACTGGTACTCCCACTCTTGTCGTGTATCCACGACAAAGAGAGAAGCGGGATTCTTGAGAAACTGAGTTCTGATTGTCTCAGGGGCTATAAGCCGATACTTTCCCTTCCTGGCCTCTTCTTGCACCTGTGCCAAGGCATGGGCTTGCGGCTCAGTGGTAGCATAGGCAGTACCTGACAAAACTAGACAGCCCAAGAGTACACAAGCCACTTTTACCCTCGTAAACATTTTGACCTCCTACCCTTTTTTTTATTCGAGAAAAGGCAACTTTTCCCCCACCCTGTAGGCGAGTGCCTGGCAACTAGCAATAAGATTCTCTTTTTCATCTTTCACGGTGATGTAATAGTTGCCTGTTCTCCGGGTCTTTGCGACCTCCTTGGCCTCAGCCCGCAGCGTGCTTTCCGAGGATGGAGCCTTGTGGTAGGTAATATTTACATTCAGCGCCACGGCCACGGTGCCGTGTGAATTGCACGAGATCTCGAAGGCCTCGTCGATGAGAGTAAAAATGGCACCGCCGTGGGTCATCTGGAAGATGTTTTCCATCTCTTTGGTACATTTCATCTCGACAAGCGCATAGCCTTCGTCCACATCGATCAATTCTAGACCGAGCTTCTTTGCGAAGGGCTCCCTCGCAACTTGTCTCTGCATCGCCTCTTTGATTCTTGGGTCCATGATTCACCTCTCAAAAGTTTTTTTCTGATGTGGGATGCTAAAACCTAAGGAGATTCAATCCCGCATCTCACATCTCACATTTCAAATCTGTCCCATCAACAAGAAATCTCGACGTCGTGCTAAAATAGAAATTAATGCTGGTATTTGTCATCCATTTTCTGTTAGAAGTGCACAGAAAAGTCCGGCAGGAGGCAATCTAGAAATCACCTGAGTAACTGCATGGAAAAGTTCAACCGGAAGCATGTCACCCATCTCCAAGAGAACCTCTCCCGTCTGGTTAAGAGACCGGCTCATCTCACCATCACCGACAACACCCACTCGATGATCCACATCAGGCCTTCCGGCAGTGGCTATAAAGTGCGTCTTCATCACATGTTCCTTGAGGCAGACAGTGAAGTCTTGAATTCTCTGGCTCGCTTTGTCAAAAGCCGAAATAGGAAAGCACCTTCGGTTTTGCGAAACTTTGTTGCCGCCAACTCACATAAGATAAAGCGACCTCCTCGCAAATCCCGGCAGACTATAGTGCGCTCGAAGGGACGCTTCTTCGATCTCAATGCTCTGTTTGACCAGGTCAATCGTGAATACTTCGCAAACGAGATTGACTGCCCTATCACCTGGGGAGCCAACAGGAGGGTCCGGAACCAAAACTCCATTAAGCTTGCCAGCTACTCTGACAGAACCAAGACAATTCGCGTCCATCCTGCCCTGGATAAGAGCTACGTGCCAAAGTATGTGATCATGGGTATCGTTTACCACGAGATGCTACACCATCACCTGGGAGTTGAGCATCGCAATGGCCGCAAAATGGCCCACACCACAAGGTTCCGCCAACTGGAAGCACGGTATCTCCATTACCATAAACTGCAAGCCTGGAAGGAGAGGAACCTGCAT
>CBFDBW010000003.1:0-30908 GCA_965603145.1 uncultured Syntrophobacterales bacterium | reverse complement strand
CTTTTCAAAGAGGGCTACAAAGCGATCTATCTTGCCATCGGCGCCCACAAAGACCTGCAGCTAAACATTCCTGGTGAGGATGCGGAGGGCGTTCTTTCCAGTGTAGATTTTCTCCGCCGAGTCAATCTGGGCGAACTCACTCAGCTTGAAGGCAGGGCGGTGATCGTCGGTGGCGGTAATGTGGCCATTGATACAGCCCGCTCCGCTCTGAGGTTGGGGGCTGAGAAGGTCACCATAATCTATCGCCGCACCCGAGCTGAGATGCCCGCGTACGAATACGAAGTAGAGGATTCCTTGGCTGAGGGTATCGATATCGAGTATCTTACCGCCCCCCAGCAGATTCTCACCAAGGACAATAACGTGATCGGGGTACAGTGTATCAAGATGGAGCTGGGAGAGCCTGACTCCTCTGGCAGACGTCGGCCGGTGCCGGTACCGGGCAGTGAGTTTATTGTAGAGACCGAGTGGATGCTCCCGGCCATCGGCCAGACGCCGGAATCAGCCTTTTTGGCTGAGACCTCAGGGTTGGAGATCAGTCGCTGGGGGACCATCGAGGCTGACCCTGTGACCTTCGCCACCAAGGCCGAGGGTGTCTTTGCCGGTGGTGATGCTCACACTGGTCCGTGGGTGGCCATTGGGGCAGTGGCTCACGGCAGAGAAGCTGCCATTTCCATCTCTCGTTATTTGCGGGGTGAGGATATGGGGGCTGGAAGAGAGCCGGTGGAGTTTCCGCAGGAGAATTTCGTCCCCATTCCTGAAGACCTGGAGAAACTTCCCAGGGCCAAACAGGCCCACATTGGTATGGCAGAAAGAACTGGCAGTTTTGCTGAGGTGGAGCTGGGCTTTAGCGAAGATCAGGCCAGGGCCGAGGCGGCAAAATGCCTCAACTGCATGTCCTGCTGTGAGTGTCTTGCCTGCGTGACCGCCTGCCAGGCCGAAGCTGTAGAGCACAGCATGCAGGAGCAAGAGATCTCTTTGGACGTGGGTTCTGTGATCCTAGCACCGGGGGCTGCAACCTTCGATCCTTCATTGATAGATACCTATCTCTACGGTAAACATCCGAATGTGGTTACCAGTATAGAATTCGAGCGTATTCTGAGTGCCTCCGGTCCCTTTCAGGGCCATATGATCCGGCCCTCCGACCACAAGGAACCCCAGAAGATCGCCTGGCTCCAGTGTGTTGGCTCCCGAAATGTTCAGCACTGCGACAACGGTTACTGCTCCGCAGTCTGTTGCATGTATGCCATTAAGGAGGCAATCGTTGCCAATGAACACTCCGATGAGCCATTGGATACGGCGATTTTTTTCATGGATATGCGCACCTACGGCAAGGATTTTGAAAAGTATTACAATCGGGCCAAGGATGATTACTCTGTACGTTTTGTCCGCTCTCGCATCCACTCCATTGATCCCGCCGAAAACGACAACCTGGAATTGCAGTATGCAGATGAGAGCGGTGAGATCAAAGTAGAAGAATTCGATATGGTCGTGCTGTCGGTGGGATTGCAGCCATCCAAAGATGCTGTGGAGTTGGCGCAACAGTTGGATATTGAGTTGAATCATTACAACTTTGCCGAAACCACAAGTTTTGAGCCAGTGAAGACTTCCAGGGCTGGCATCTATGTGTGCGGTGCTTTTCGGGATTGCAAGGACATCCCTATCTCGGTTATGGAGGCCAGTGCGGCTGCGGCTGCGGCTGCCACGCCGCTGGTGGAAGCACGCAACACCATGACAACCATCAAAGAGCTTCCCGCCGAGCGCTCGGTGGCAGGCGAGGAACCCCGCGTGGGTGTTTTCGTCTGCAACTGTGGCATCAATATCGGCGGGGTGGCGGATGTGCCTGCAGTGGCCGAATATGCCAAAACACTCCCCAATGTGGTGTATATCTCCGATAACCTATTCACCTGCTCGCAGGACACCCAGGAGAAGATCCGAGAGGCCATAGAAGAGAACAACCTCAACCGGGTGGTGGTGGCCGCTTGCTCGCCGCGCACCCACGAGCCCCTTTTCCAGGAGACCATCCGTGAGGTGGGGCTGAATCGGTATCTTTTTGAAATGGCAAACATTCGTGATCAAAACACCTGGGTGCATCAGCAAGACAAGGAAGCTGCCACAGCAAAGGCCAAGGATCTGGTGCGCATGGCAGTGGCCAGGGCATTGTTGCTCGACCCGCTGCAGCCAGTTACCCTTGGCCTCCACAAAACGGCCTTGGTGGTGGGAGGTGGCGTGGCAGGCATGGTGGCCTCTCTGACCCTGGCAGACCAGGGATTTCCCGTGCAGCTGGTGGAGATGACCGACCAACTGGGAGGCAATGCTCGGAAATTGCGGGAGACCTGGAAGGGCGAGGAAATTGGGGAGTACCTAGAGCAGTTGGTGGGTCGAGTCCGGGAACACAAAGACATTACCGTTCACTTTAACACGAGAGTCAGCGGTAATGCCGGGTTTGTGGGTAATTTCGAAACCACTTTGGAAAATGTGGACGACCCCGGGCAGAAGAACACGGTACAACACGGGGTCACCATAGTGGCCACCGGCGGGAAACCGTTTCAGCCGACGGAATACCTTTACGGAGAGGACGACCGGGTGTTCACCCACCTGGACTTTGATGAGCGCTTGAAAGAAAATGGTGACCTCCTCAAGAATGCCAATAGGGCTGTGTTCATACAATGTGTGGGCTCGAGGGAGCCGGATCGTCCCTACTGCAGTAAAGTCTGCTGTACCCATTCTATGGAGAGCGCCCTCAGGCTCAAAGAGCGCAAGCCAGAGATGGATGTCTACATGCTCTATCGGGACGTTCGCACCTACGGCTTCCGGGAGGATCTCTATAAAGAGGCCCGTGAGAAAGGGGTGTTCTTTATCCGTTACTCCCTGGAGCAAAAACCCCAGGTAAGTAACGGGGATGGTCCGCTGCAGGTCCAGGTCCATGATCCTATCCTGGACCGGGATGTGATCATTCCCACTGATCTTCTGATTCTGGCCGCCGCCATCCTTCCCAACGAGGGAAAAGAGGTGGCCGCAAGCTTCAAGATTTCGCAAAACGCCGAAGGTTTTTTCCTGGAGGCGCATGCGAAATTGCGGCCGGTGGATTTGGGTAGTGACGGCCTCTTTCTCTGCGGTTTGGCCCATTACCCCAAACCCATTGATGAGTCCATTGCCCAGGCGCAGGCGGCCGCAGCGCGGGCCGCCACTGTGCTGGCCAAGGATGTGATTACCCTGGAAGCGGTGAAGGCGGTGGTGGAACCGGATCTGTGCGCTGTCTGCCTGACCTGTGTGCGCACCTGTCCATACGATGTTCCCTATATCGGTGAGGAAGGAGCTGCGGTCATTGACCCGGCTGGATGCCGCGGTTGCGGTGCCTGCGTGGCGGAATGCCCGGGCAAGGCCATCTCCTTGCAGCATTTCACCGACAACCAGTTGATTGCCAAGTGCGATGCCTTGTTGTTGAGCTAGATTATCTTAATTACCTCATTCACCGCCCCCTGTGTGGAGGGTCGAAAATATAATGCAGACTTCACTGGTAGCGGGGATTGAACTGGGGAGCAGAAAGTGATTGGGAGAAGGAAATGAAAGATTTTGAGCCGCAGATTTTGGCATTCTGCTGTATGTACTGAGCTTACTCGGCTGCGGACCTGGCAGGTTCCATGCGATTGAACTACCCGAGTAACATCAAGATCATTAATGTGCCCTGCACCGGCAGGGTGGATATCCTTCACCTGCTCAAAGCCGTAGAGGATGGCGCCGACGGTGTCTACGTGGCCGGCTGTCTGGAAGGAGACTGCCACTATGTCAGCGGCAATCTGAAGGCGAAGAAGCGGGTGACCTATGTGAAGAAGGTGCTCGAGGATATCGGGCTTGAACCAGAGCGGGTGGAGATGTATAACCTGAGCGCTGCCCAGGGCACCCGGTTTGCTGAAATTGCCCGGGAATTTACCGAACGCATTCGGGAATTGGGCCCAAGTCCGGTGCGCTCAGGAGCCAAGGCCGCCTGAGTAAACCTTGGCTGTAGCAACAGTGCATCATTTGTGAGGCGATATTTTTTTCAGGATATAGCTTAATTTACGTTGAGGATCGCCACCTGATGGAGTTGGCGGCAAGGAGGGACAACCAATGGTTGTGGCGGAAAGCAAGCCCATTGAAGAAATCCTGGCAATGGTGGCAGATTTCAACAAAATCCTGCTCACCGGTTGCAAAGGCTGTGTCACCGTCTGTAATGCGGGAGGACAGAAGGAAGTGGGTATCCTGGCTTCGGCCCTGAAGATTGCTCGCAAGAAAGAGGGCCGGGAAATCGAGATCGAAGAGATCACCCTGGAGCGCCAGTGCGACCCGGAATACATTGACCAACTGGAAGAGCCCATTGCCAACAACAAGTACGAGGCAGTGGTGTCCATGGCCTGCAGTGTGGGCCCCCAGTATATCGCCAAGCGCTACGAGGACATGTTGGTGTTCCCGGCGCTTAACACCACCTTTATCGGCGGCTCCCTGGAACACGGGGTGTGGGCTGAATTTTGCCAGGCCTGTGGCTCTTGCGGCATTCACAAATTCGGTGCTCTGTGCCCCATTGCCCGCTGTGCCAAGAGCCTTCTCAATGGGCCCTGCGGCGGTTCTGCTGGAGGCAAATGTGAGATCAGTCCCGAGACCGACTGTGTCTGGCATCTTATCTATGAGCGCATGAGTCGTCTGGGACAGGTGGACAAATTGGCCAATGTAGTCATGTTCAAAGACTGGACCACAAGCCGCGACGGCGGACCTCGCAAGATCGTCAGGGAGGATTTAAAGCAATGAAAGCTGGAAGCCATTTAGAGAAGATGTTTGCCGCAGGGCACTTTGCGGTCACCGGTGAGTTGGGGCCGCCCCGTGGTGCGGATGCGGGGCATATTCACGAGAAGGCCAAGTATCTCAAGGGTCTTGTTGAATCAGTCAATGTCACCGACAATCAGACGGCAGTGGTGCGCATGGCTAGCATGGCCGTCTGCCGCCTGCTGCTGGATATGGGGATCGAGCCCAATCTGCAGATGGTCTGTCGGGATCGCAACCGGCTCGCCATCCAGGCGGATTTGTTGGGGGCAGCAGCCCTGGGTATCAAGAATGTGCTTTGCCTGTCTGGCGACCACCAGAAGTTCGGTGATCACCCTCAGGCCAAGAACGTCTTCGACATCGACTCCATGCAGCTTATCGCCACCTGCAAGAAATTGCGGGACGAGGGCAAACTCATCAATGACCATGAGTGTGAAGGGGTGCCCCAGTACTTTATTGGTGCAGCAGTAAATCCCTTCGCCGATCCCTTTGATTTCAGGGTGACCCGCCTGGCAAAGAAAATTGCAGCTGGGGCGGACTTTCTCCAGACTCAGTGTATTTACAACATGGAAAAGTTTCGCACCTATATGCAGCAGGCGTATGACCAGGGACTGACAGAGAAATGCTACATTATGGCTGGGATTACCCCGCTGAAATCGGTGGGTATGGCCCGCTACATGCAAAAATTCGTGCCTGGCCTGGAGGTGACTGAAGATCTCATCGAACGCCTCAAGGGAGTGGACAAGAAGAAGCAAGGTGATGAAGGCATCAAGATAGCCATCGAGCAGATCCAGGAAGTCAAGGAGATGCAAGGCGTTGCCGGTGTTCATGTCATGGCAATCGAGTGGGAAGAGCGGGTAGAAGGGATTGTCACCGGTGCCGGCCTGTTGCCTCGCCCAGAAGTATCATAGAAAAGCGGGGGTAATCCCCCAGAAGTCAAATCCGCATTCCGCGGTGTCGGAATAAAGAGTAGCCAAGAAGAAAAAGATAGAATAGGCTAGGCTTTGATATAATTTTCACATGTTACCCGTTTTAAGGGTAAGACGATAACGGGTTAATCTAAGAGAGGAGAATCCCATGAGCCTGTATGAATTGCTGCGGGGCCCCTTACTCTGGGTGGCTTTTGGGGTATTTTTCGGCGGCATGGTGCTGCGAGTCGTCCTGTTTTTCCAGTTGAGCACGCAAAAGGATAAACCCATTTACCGATTTTTTAGCTGGAAATGGCTCTGGCTTTCCATTTTCCACTGGATTATCCCGCTGAATGAGACCGCCAAAAAGAATCCCGTGGTTACCTTGGTTGGGTTTGTTTTTCACATCTGCCTTATTGTGACTCCACTTTTTCTGTTGGCGCATGGGGTTCTCTGGTACGAATCGTGGGAGATTGGCTGGTGGTCCCTGCCTGAATCTGTTGCCGATTACATGACGCTCATTGCCATTGGGTGCGGCTTGTTTTTAGGGATACGTCGGTTGGTTTCACCTCACGTACGCATCGTTACCACAGCGGCCGATTACCTGTTGTTAGCGGTGACCCTGGCTCCGTTCGTAACCGGTTATCTGGCTTATCACCAGTATTTTGATTATCAAACCGTTATACTGTTGCACATGTTTTTCGGGGAGCTGATGCTGGTGGTTATTCCATTCACCAAGCTGAGCCATTTTCTGATGTTTTTCTTTTCCAGGGCGGTTACCGGAATGGAATTCGGCAGGCGAAAGGCTCCTTCCTGGTAACGCCGGGAATTCGCTGCCCCATGGCAATTCTTTTGAGGAGGGATTAATGGGAGACAAAGCAACTGCCTTTAACCCTGAAGTCTTTAAGAAGACTGCCGGGGAAAAGAGCAACGCCCGGCTCAAAATGTGGCTGGAAATGTGTGCCCATTGCGGCCTTTGTGCCGACACCTGTCATTTCTACTTGGCCAATGAGCGGGATCCCAAGATGATGCCGGCCTACAAAGCCAAGAAGGTGCTGGACACAATTAAAAAGAATAAAGAATTAGATGAAGATAAACTGGATTCATTTTATGAGACCATCTATGGTGAGTGTACCATGTGTCGGCGCTGTACCATGTTTTGCCCCTTCGGAATCGATGTGGCGAGCATTATCAGTATGGCGCGGAGTCTTAGCGCTTCTCAAGGCAAAGTGCCCAAAGAATTGCTCAAGGCGGTTGAGAGTCATCTTGAGTCCGGCAATCAGATGGCCGTAACCGAAGAGGAGTGGGTGGATACGCTGGAGTGGATGGAAGAAGAACTGCAAGAGGAGTTGCCTGGCGCCACAATTCCCTTAGACAAGAAGGGGGCCGATTTTCTTTATGTGGTGAACGCCAGAGAACCCAAATTTTACCCCATGGACATCTCCCAGGCTGCCATGGTTTTCTACCTTGCCGGTGCAGATTGGACCATGTCCAGCAAAGGCTGGGATGTGACCAACTTGGCCATGTTTATGGGTGACATTGCTGCAGCTACCAAGATTTCCAAAATGGTGCGCGATGCGGCAGAGGAACTAGAAGTCAAGCGGGTGGTGGTTACGGAATGCGGACATGCCCTGCGGTCGCTGCAATTTGAATCACCGATCTGGTTAGGCCGAGACCACCAATTTGAAGTTGTGCACAGCGTTAGCCTTTTCGCCGAATATTTGCGGGAAGGTCGGCTTAAGCTGGATAAGAGTGTTTTTGCCAATGAACGCTGCACTTACCAGGATCCATGTAATGTCAGTCGCAATGGGGGCTGCGCCCAGGATGCTCGCGAGATTGTCAAGTACCTCTGCGAGGATTTTGTAGAGATGGAGCCCCACAGTGAGTACAATTACTGTTGCGGTGGCGGTGGAGGCTTTATCCCAATGGCCGGCGCTTTTAAAGAACGGCGGCTGAAGTCGGGCAAGGTAAAGGCCGAGCAGATCAAGGCCACCGGGGCGACCATCTGCATCACCCCCTGTCACAATTGTTATGATCAGCTTCGGGATTTGAGCAAAGAGTATGAACTGGGAATCAAGGTGCTCTCTTTCAAAGAGATGTTTGAAGAGGCTCTGATAATCCCGGAAGAACTCAAACCAAAGGACGAAGATGAAGAGGAATAGGGATAACAGCATTTTTTTACCCGCATAACCAGGGAGAAAAAACCATGCGACGGGGACGTTTTCTGGTATTGATGGTGATTCTGGGTATCGCAACTTTCTTGTGGGCGGTCAACCTGGACGCTCAGCCAGATGACATTTCGTTGGATGATAAAGTGGTATTCACCAGTCGGAGCCGGCCCGCGGTGGAATTTCCCCACATACAACACATCGACGCTGAAATCGAGTGCAGTGATTGTCACCATCGGTTTAAGAACGGAGAGAACGTTGTGGATGAGGGTGAACTGGAAGAAGATGCAGAAGGCATAAAATGTTCATCCTGCCACAAGAATGAGGCGGGTTTTCGGTTTAGGCCTGACTTGGACCCAACCAAACGTAACTTGCAGCAGGCATACCATAGGATGTGCATGAGCTGCCATCGCCAATTAAAGAAGGAAAACAAGAAGGCCGGATCTTTTACTTGTGGTGGTTGCCACCCGAAGAAAAAGGCTGCCCAGTCCTGAAGAGCACGACAACCCAAGCTTTGGTCTCGATTTCGCTGTTGAACGCTCCTACCGTTGAGAAAGCGACACGGTGACGCGGTGAAGCTTCAACTTGTCAGAGAGATCTGTCGCTGACTTTTTACACAACAGACAATTTCTAGTGGCAGTACGGGGCGGACTGCAATCTAAATATTTTATTTGGGTGTTCAGATGATGAAAAAGCAAGGATACACCATTGCCATGGCGGGAAAAGGAGGAACCGGCAAGACCACACTTGCCGGGCTGTTGGTCCGCTTTCTGAAAGAGCATGAGATGACCCCGATCCTGGCGGTGGATGCGGATGCAAACTCCAATCTGAATGAGGTCCTTGGCCTCGAAGTGGAAGAGACCCTGGGTGAGGCCAGGGAGATGATGAAGAAGGACGTCCCGGTGGGGATGACCAAGGATATCTTCATAGAAATGAAGGTTGAGCAGGCCCTGGTGGAGGCTAATGGCTTTGACCTCATGGTTATGGGTCGACCGGAGGGGCCAGGGTGTTACTGTGCTGCCAATAGCCTGCTGAGTAAGTTCATCGAACGGATGATGGATAACTACCCCTACCTGGTAGTTGACAATGAGGCGGGGATGGAACATTTCAGCAGGCTTACCACCAAATACATTGATTTGCTTTTGATAGTGAGCGATTCCAGCCGGCGTGGGATTCTTTCAGCCCGTCGCATTTATGACCTGGTGGATGAGCTTAATATCAGGGTGGGCCGGAAGTACCTTTTGGTTAACCAATATCGCGATAAGCTGGAGAGATTGGTTACCAAAGAAACGGAGACCTTCGGTCCTGACTCCGTGAGCACCATCCCTGAGGATGATCTCATTTACCAGTTTGATCTGGAAGGGAAGCCCACGGTGGAGCTGCCGATCGAGTCTGTGGCACTACAGGCGGCTAATGAAGTATTTGAGAAACTCCTTATCGAAATTAGTGAGTAAGCAGTAGGCACCAAGCATTTCTCACTGCCTGCGGCTGCGAAGGAGGTATAGATTATGCAACGCAAGATCCAGCGGGCAGTTCTCAGTGTCACAGATAAATCCGGACTGCTCGAATTTGCTCAAGAGCTAGAGAAATTCGGGGTGGAGATCCTTTCCACTGGCGGCACCGCCCGCATGATGAGGGAGGGTGGAGTTACGGTGCAGGATGTTTCAGATTTTACCGGTTTCCCCGAAATGCTGGACGGTCGGGTTAAGACCTTGCATCCCAAGGTGCATGCGGGAATTCTGGCGCAGCGGGACAACCCGGAACACATGAAGACAATGGCTTCCCATCATCTCAAAGTTATAGACATGGTGGTGGTGAATCTTTATGCGTTTGAGAAGACTGTTGCCAGAGAGGATTGCACCCTGGAGGAGGCCGTCGAGAACATTGACATAGGCGGCCCCACCATGCTGCGGGCTGCTGCGAAAAACTATCGAGATGTGGCCGTGGTGGTAGACCCGGGAGACTATGAGCCCATCATGGCAGAGATGAAGTCCAATGAAGGTCAGCTCAGCCTGGAGACCCGTTTTCGCTTGGCCAAGAAAGTCTACCGCCTCACCCACGAGTACGATGGCGCTATCACTCGATATTTAGAAGACAAAGCCTCACCGAGCCCTTAGCGGTCTCATGGTGACCGCTGCTCCGTTCGAGGTTGGAGCAGAGGAAATTTTAGAAGGAGGAATCCGATGCAATCTGAGCCATTGATCCTGGATAAGAGGGAGAAGCGCAAGCTGGCGGGAGAATTTCCCGACCTGTGTCTCACCTGCGGGACCTGCGCTGGCGGCTGCCCGGTTACCGGGGTGGACGGCATGGACATGCGCAAGGCCGTGCGCATGGCTCTGCTGGGTCTGGACCAGGAACTCATTGATTCACGTTTCCCCTGGATCTGTACCCTGTGCGGCCGTTGCGAGCACGGTTGTCCCATGAGCATTGATTTACTGAAAATGATGCGTTCTGCTCGGACTCATCGGGAGCGGGACAAAGTGCCTGGTGTGCTTCACAAAGGGGTAGAGCAATGCCTGAAGTCGGGCAACAATGTGGGCATCCCCAAGGAAGACTATCTCTTCCTGCTGGAGGATCTGGGCGTTGAACTCGCCGAGGAACTGCCGGGATTCACGGTTCCTGTGGACAAGAAGGGTGCCAGAATCCTGGTAACCATCAACTCCAAGGAGCCCTTTGCCGAGCCCGAGGATATGTTTTTCTGGTGGAAGATATTTTACGCGGCCAAGGAGTCCTGGACCGTCACCTCGGAGAACTGGGAAGGGGTGAACTGGGGTCTTTTCACCGGCGATGATGAGTCCATGAAAGAGCAGGTGGGGAGGATTGTGGAGCACTATAAGGAGCTTGAATGTGAGTATCTCCTCTTGCCGGAGTGAGGCCACGCCTACTTTGCGACCAGGCTTGGTCTGCAAAATTGGTTCGCTGACGAGGGTGTCAAGTTTGTGAGCGTTCATGATCTGCTCAAAGAATACATTGAAACCGGCCGCATCAAGCTGTACAAATCGAAACACCCTGAACTGACCACCTATCATGACCCGTGCAACTACGGGCGCAAGAGCGAGAGGACCTTCGGTCACGGTTATTACGAAGAGCCACGCTGGATTACCCAGCAGTGTGTAGATAATTTTGTTGATACCTATCCCACCGCGGTGAATAACTACTGCTGCGGCGCCGGCGGTGGCGCCTGGGCCATGCCCTATGCCGAGGAGCGCATCTACTACGGCCGGGTGAAGGCCAAACAGATCAAAGATACCGGAGCTGAGATGCTTATCGCTCCCTGCCACAACTGTCGTGACCAAATCATGAAGAGTCTGCGCCAAGAGTATGACATGATGGATGTGGAGGTGAAGTATTTGTGGGAACTGGTGGCAGATTCCCTGGTGATCGAAGGAGTGGATGAGTAAGTGAGGTCTCATGGAATTCAAGTCGTTTCTTGAAAAATGTCAGAGTGAACCCACCGTCAGTGACTTCGAGTCCTACCTCTCCTATTGTATTTTTGAAAAAACATCTGCCAAGACCAGCAGTAAAGACGAGGTTACGGTAGAGATGTATAGCTTTGTTCGCGATCAGGCTTTTGCGCGTCGTGATGAACAGGCGGCACGCCTACTCTACGATCTTGCTGGCGTTTCAAGCTGGAAGGAAGGCGAGTGGGAAGGCGCTTTGCGCTAGGCGCAAAGCGCAGAGCGAGACGGGCAAGAAAACAGCTATTATCTAAAATATTCAAACTGTTATCTCACGTCTCGCTATAGAGCTAAGTAGGGTGGGCATTGCCAATCGACTATCCAATATTCCATTATTACAGCCTTCCATTCTTCCATGACAAAAAGAAAACCCGGTCGGGACTTCCATCCGAGCCGGGTTTGCTCTCCTTGAGAAGCGTATCCCTTAGGTGCGCAGGAATTCTTCAGTCAGCTTGTCCCATGACAGGTCAGGTAAGTTGCCGACCACATCATCAATGGGACCACCGTCAGCGTAAGTCATTCCCACCGAACTGACCATCTCCACCAATTTTTGATGTTCCGCCTGGATCCATTCGTTGCTTTCCTGGCCGTAGAGGAGGTTCTTCAGGTCTTTTTTCATCGCTGCTGGCTCAATGACCATCAGCCAGCCATCGTTGTATGGTTGCTCTTTGATGACCGCAGGTTTTTTGGTAACCTGATAATTTTGGGCGGCAACCACCCCCGAAAGCGGTGAAAGCGCTTGAGCCTCTTTGCTCCCTCGCTTGAAGGCCAGTCCCACCTCGCTGAACTTGACCTCCTCACCGGTCAGCGGCAATTCTAAAGAATCCATGGCCCCAAAAACTTTCATGGCAAAGTCGTCCAGTCCGATGCGGATACGACCACCGTGTTCAACCCTGGCCCACGCATGTCCCAGATGAAAGAAATGTCCTTCTGGGAGGCCAAAGCCGTCCACCTGGGGGATGGTGCTTATCCGGGCCGGAATTTGCAACTGCCAACTATCCTCCAGCATTTGGTCAAACTCACAGGTGTGACATTCAAACTCGTAGGGGCAGAGCCGGGAAGTAGTCCTGCCGGTGAGTGCGTGTCGACACTCACGTTGCAGTCCCGGACGCTTCTTCATCTTTTCCTGCCAAGAGATAATGTGGGCTTTCTTACCGGCGGGCTCCAGTCCCTGACCACGCAACGCCGCATTCTTATCTGTGGTTTGCTTCATCGCCTTATCAAAAGGACAGGCAGAACAATTGTAGTAGTAGTTGCAGAGTTTGTAATCGATAACTCCAGCTTCCATCCAGATGCACTTTTCCTCGCCATTGGGCACTGCTTTGAACCTTGACATCGTTTTTTCTTCCTTCATGGCGAAACCTCCTTGTAGAAATAAATAGTAAACTCAATAAGTTCTTGCTGGGTTTTGTCCTTAACTATGAGCAAGGGGCGTGCCATTCTTGTTTTTTCTGATAAGTTATTGAAAACAATAACAATAAGGTGATATATGGTTGAAGGCAAAATTGCAGGAAATGTAGGATTAATCTACACTAAAGGACAATTATGCAGATAAGATATTGATATAACAATTAAAATATGTGGTGGTGTAAGATGCCACATGCAGTTGCTTTTTGCCACACATGATGGATGGAGTTTAGCCACTAGGTGTGGCGAGGGAGGAGGTTATGTCGTGTAAGTCTTCAGACCTCTGAACTGTCAAGCCTTCAAAAAGAGGTCGGTGCTGAGATGCCAGATCATGAGTTCACGACATGCAGGGCAGAAGTAGGAGAACTTGCGGTCGGCGCACTCCAATCCGACAGAGTACTGCATGACGCAATCAGGATCAGCACAATGTTTCAGGCCGAATGTATGGCCCAATTCGTGAATGGCCTCTTTTTCCAGGCGGCTTATAAGCGGAGGGCAGCCGATTTTCGAGGCGCTGTCAGGATTGCCGCGCAGACGATAACTGGAGATAATGGCACCCTTGCCTTTGAATTGGGCCTCTCCAAATACAAAGGAGAAGATGGGGTTGAAGAGGTCGACATGGGTCACCCCCAAGACCTTGAGCGCATCTGGAGCTGCGGTGTCGATTAATTTCCGCAGAATCAAATTGGAGTTGTATTGCTGGCGAGCAGCATCCAGGGCATAGGCGGGGAGCCCCTGATTGGTGGTAATATTGACTGCCAGGCTGAACTGTTCCTGGATGCTTTCTGCGATGATTTCAAGATGTTTATCACCTACATCCCCCAAGGGTATAAGGTAGATAAATTGGGGGCTATTTTTCATGATAGTTTATTGTTGTCTTTCCAGGCCGAACTTTTTAATTTTCTTGTGTAGAGTTGAGCGGTCGATATTGAGAAGACGTGCCGTCTTGGCTATGTTCCAGTCGTTTCTTTGGAGCATTTTCTCAATGTGGATCCTTTCCACTTCCTGCAACGATCGAGGTTCCTCAGTGAGGGGTGATTCAATATTGCAGAAGGGCAAATGCGTAACCTTCATTTGAGGCCCCTGGCCAATTACTATAGCCCGTTCAATCACGTTTTCAAGTTCACGCACGTTGCCAGGCCAGTGATAATCCATCATAAAGTCCATGGCCTTCCGGTCCACCCGGTCGAATTTTTTGTTGAATTCCACATTATATTTGTTTATGAAGTGGGCAGCCAACAAGGGAACGTCATCTATACGCTCCCGCAACGGGGGGAGCTGGATACTGACCACATTTAAGCGGTAATAGAGGTCGCTACGGAAAGAGCCCTCCTCTATGGCAGCAACCAAATCGCGATTGGTGGCGGAGATGAGTCGAACGTCTACCTTGATTTGTTCTGTCCCACCCAAGCGGCTGAAGCTTTTCTCCTGCAATACTCGCAGCAGTCTGATCTGAGTCTTCATACTGATGTCGCCCACTTCGTCCAGGAAAAGGGTTCCGCCATGGGCCAGCTCGAACCTTCCTTTCTTGGTGCGGTCGGCACCGGTGAAAGCCCCCTTTTCGTAGCCGAACAGCTCGCTCTCCAGTAGGGTTTCGGGAAGAGCTCCGCAGCTGGCAGCCACAAAGGGGCCATAGCGTTGGGAACTGTTGCTGTGAATAGCCCTGGCCACAAGCTCTTTGCCTGTGCCAGTTTCCCCAGTTATCAGTACGGTGGCGTTGGTGTCGGTAACGGCCTTGATCATTGAAAAAACTTCCTGCATGGCCTCGCTTCTGCCAATGATATCTTCGAACTCGTATTGTTCAGTCAAACGCTTGCGGAGCAGGATGTTCTCGGTGATCAACTGTTGATGTTCAACGATTCTTTTCAGCATCAGGGTTAGTTGGTCCACGTCGAGGGGTTTGACAATATAATCATAGGCGCCCTCTTGCATTGCCTGAACCGCGCCGGGGATGGAGGCGTAGGCAGTCATCATAATAACCACGGTGTGTGGAGCAAGTTCTTTGACCTGTTTGAGCACCTCCATGCCGTCCATACCCGGCATGCGCAGATCAAGGAGAACAATGTCCCAGTTCTCCGCGCGTACGGCTTTGATGGCTTGAGGCCCGTCTTCGACCGCTTGGGCGAAATAATTTTCCTCCTCCAGCCAATTTGTGAGTGCAAGACAGACCATTGGCTCGTCATCGACCACTAAAACCCGTGCATCTTCCTTCATTGGTTCACCTATTGGAGAAGAGTTGAGGTTGGGGGTTTTTCCGCCTACCTTTTATTTCTTCCTTATTTGGTGTGGGCTGCGGTGGTGAAGATGTACTCCTCCTCTTTCTGTTCCTCCAAGGAGAGCGTATTTGGACCTGGTGGAAGCTGAATGGAGAATCGAGTGCCCTCACCTACTTTACTCTGGATGTGGATCTCTCCCTGATGCTGCCGAATGATACCGTAGGCTACGGAGAGTCCAAGCCCCACGCCCTTGCCGTCGGCTTTCGAGGTAAAAAACGGCTCAAAGATTCTCTCCACCTCATCTTCTGGGATGCCCAAACCGGTGTCACTCACCTGAATCTCAATCCTGTCCTTTTCTCGGTCAAAATTGGTAGTAACGGTGAGCGTTCCTCCTTCTGGCATTGACTCTATAGCATTCCAGAGGATGTTTACAAATGCTTGCTGCAAGCGTTTGAAATCGCATGACAAGAAAGGAAGCTCAGCGGCATAATCGGTATGAATCTCGATTTCGTCCAGTCCGGCACGATGCCGCAAAATAGTGAGAGTTTTGTCCAAGATTTCGTGGATGTCATTTTCTCTAATTTCAATTTCACTCTGGCGGGAAAAATCCAGCAGATTGCGTGAAATATTCGCACATCTTTCAGTCTCGCTGTGCAGATAGGAAATATAGTTCCGCAGGTCAGACAGCCGCTGTTCCGGAAAGGGCTCCTGCTGGAGGATACCAGTCGCCAGTTTGCTAAAAGTGAGAACGCTTGTCAAAGGATTGTTCATCTCGTGGGCGATTTCTGCGGCCAGTCTACCAATGGAGGCGAGCCTTTGCGAGCGCCAGAGAGCTTTTTCCCCCTTTTTTCTCTCAGTGATGTCCCGGAGGAAGCCAATGGTGGCCACCGTGCCCTCATGGCTAGAGAGAGCGAAACTTCCATACACGGTGATGGGCATCCCGTCTTTGCGGACCATATCTATCTCGTAAGCCTGGTCCAGGGTCTCTCCTCTCTGTCTGAGTTGGTACCGTTCCATTGCCTCTTGCCGACTTCTTGGATGAACCAGGTCAGCCAAGCCTTTGTTCAACAGGTCATTGGGCTCATAGCCGGTGATTCTGGAAAAGGCATTATTTGCATAACGAAATCGTGCCTCTATCCCCTCATGGTCCTGGAGGATGAATATGCCTAGTTCAGCTCTGTTGGCCGCATCCTCGATGGCCCGCTGCCTGCCGGCGAATTCTTCCACCTCGAGTTCCAGTTTTCTCGTTTCGGTGATGTCTTTGAGGTGGCCCAATTTGCCGATGGAACCATCTTCCAACTTGATGGGGATACTTCTTACTTGGAAAATTTTCTTGGTTTTCGGCAAATTATATTCCTGTAGAAAGCAAGCATCTCCTTCTTCAACCTGGTCCATTATTGACCAGGGACATGGAGTCTGTCTGTCAAATAGGGCTTCATAACAAACCTCGCCGATGTGGTCGCCAACGAGATCAATGAGGGTCTGATTCATAAACACGATCCGGTGATCTTTTGAAATAATGTAGAGGCCGTCTTTTAAACTGTTCGTCCATGACAGGCCCCCACTCTCGGACTCGAAGGTAAACTCGCCATATTTCTCAAGGGTGATATCGTTCAAGACTCCTCGCACAGACAAGAAGTCACCATTTGAATCGGTAGTGATAAAGCCCCTTATTTTTATCCAGGATAAGTCACCAGATTTTTTGACGATTCGATATTCGGCAAGATAGTATTGATCGGTTTTTAAAGCTTGCCTCACTGCACTTCGGGCGATCTCTTCGTCTTTCTCGTAGACTATGTCCAGCCACTTTATCTTTCTGTCCAGAAAATCTTCCAGCTTATAGCCGGTGATATCTTCTATTTTTCGGTCGTACAAATCCAACGACCAATCCCTGTATCCCTTAAAATAAATAAGATCTCTGGTGTCGAAATAGAATTCTTGCGGGGAGATTTTGAAGTTGACCATTTTCTCCAACTCTTCTACCCGGCGCTGGAGCTCTTCATACGTTGGTTTGGCCATGGAATTCCTCTATGAGTTTGGGTTTGTCTACGCCGAATCACGTTATTATAACACACTGTTTTACTAGGTAGTCATAGCGGTTGTAAACACTATTACTCTCATAAGGCTGCAATCGAGCAAGCCCACTTTGTCCGATGGACGCAGTGCAGGCAGTGTGGGGGCTGATTTTCAGTTTGACTCGTCTTTGCGTTTTTGATACCTTCCAACAGTAGTCACAAGGAAAATTCTCTTTATAGTTGGTCAGTTAGCAGGGGATGTTTTTTCATTGGCTCATGGCATGAGGAGGCATCGTACAAAGGTATGGATGCTTTTGTTTGCCGTTAGCCAAAGCCAGAGCTTCTTAAGATACATTGAGGTATGATTTTTTAACTATCGTGTTGCGGGGGAGTGCATGAAGGTACTTGTCATCGGCAGTGGTGGGCGCGATCATACGATCGCTTGGAAGTTTCTCCAGAGTTCCAGGGTGAAGAAAATCTATGTGGCCCACGGTAACGCCGGGATTTCGCAGACGGCAGAATGTGTTAATGCCCGGTCCATAGAAGAAATGCTGGCCTTTGCAGCCAGTGAGAGTATCGACCTTACCTTTGTAGGGCCGGAGAGCCCTCTTTCAGCCGGTATTGTCGATCTTTTTGAGAAGGAAGGGCTGGACATAGTTGGGCCGAGCCAAGCTGCAAGCCGACTGGAGTCCTCCAAATGCTATGCGAAAGAAATAATGCGTGATCTTGGGATTCCGGTGGCTGACTTCGAGATCTTTGACGACCCGGATAAGGCCCGGGACTATGTACGCGGCGTGGGATATCCGGTGGTGGTCAAGGCGGACGGCTTGGCGGCAGGTAAAGGCTCTCTGGTCTGCGATGATGTGGCCCAGGCAGAGGATGCCGTCCACCTGCTCATGGAAAAGCGAATCTTCGGGGACTCGGGGAACAAGGTGGAAATTGAGCGGCGGCTGTATGGTCGAGAGCTCTCATTCTTCTGTTTCACAGACGGCAACTCGGTGATGCCCATGGTGGCAGCCCAAGACTACAAGAGGGCTCGGGATAACGACGAGGGCAAAAATACCGGTGGCATGGGATCCTATTCTCCCCATCCCTGGCTCACCGAAGAGATGAGCCAGACCATAATGGATCGAGTGGTGCAGCCGCTCATTACAGGCTTCAAAGAAAAGACCGGCATCGTTTACAAGGGCGTTCTTTATGTCGGGCTGATGTTGGTGGAAGAGCAAGACTCCATAACTCCTTATGTGCTCGAGATTAATATTCGCCAGGGTGATCCCGAGGCCCAGGTTATTTTGCCGAGGCTGGAAACCGATCTGGTTGATATATCAGAGGCTATTGTTCAGGGACGACTCCACGAAATAACGCCCAAGTGGAACCCAGATTATCGATTGTGTTTGATTGCGGTGAGCGGCCGCACGAAAGGTAAGAAAGGGTGGTACAAGGGATATCCTGAGCGTTACAAAATTGGCTTGCCCATCCACGGGCTGGACGAAGTTGACCCGGAATGCCTGGTGGTTCATTCAGGGACTGGATTTGGCGGCGAGGGTCAGTTGATCACCACCGGTGGCCGGGTTTTGTGCATAGTCAGTCGGGGCAAGACTTTGAAGGAGGCGAGGGACAAGGCGTACGCGGAGATGGAGAAGGTAGAATTTACAGGCATGTACTATCGCAGTGATATAGGTGAGGAGTGAGCCGGATGCAGCACAGCAAAGAGTCTAATCAGCACCCGGTGAATTCCCAGCAGAATCCCATGGTCGGTGTAGTTATGGGAAGTGATTCTGATTTACCGGTAATGCAGGAAGCTCTGGAGGTACTAACAAGTTTCGGAATTCCTGCTGAGATCACGGTGGCGTCAGCGCACCGCTCACCAAAAAGGGTGTATGAATATGCAAGTTCTGCCAGTAAACGGGGTCTCAAAGTACTGATAGCAGGTGCTGGTGGAGCTGCCCATTTGGCTGGTGTCCTGGCGGCTGAAACCAGGCTGCCGGTAATCGGTGTGCCCATAGCCTCTTCTCCTTTGGCGGGGTGGGATGCACTTCTGGCCACCGTACAGATGCCGGCGGGTGTGCCGGTGGCCACCATGGCGGTGGGTAAAGCCGGAGCCAGAAACGCAGCCATTCTGGCAGTACAAATACTGGCGGTGGCCGACAGCGAGTTGGAGAAGCGACTTGAGCGCTATAAGAAAGAGTTGGCTGAGCAGGTGGCCGAGAAAGCTGCAGGACTGCACGAGAAGTTGTCAACTACGTAATCAAGGCAAACCAGGAATCGAACCACGAAGGACACAAAGAGCACAAAGTTAGTACTTTGCCTTTGTGCCCTTTGTGGTTTAGGTATTAATTGTTAATATGCCACTCATACTCAAAGTGGAGAAAGATCCTTCCCAAAGCGAAGAAGCCATCAGGCAAGCCGCCCAGCTCATTGTCAACGGGAGGGTGGTAGCTTTTCCGACGGAAACCTTCTATGGTCTGGCCGCCCTGGCCACTGACTACCAAGCCATTGACAAGCTATATCAGCTTAAAAAAAGGCCGGCTCAAAAATCCCTCAGCATTCTCATTGCGGATCCAGCGGAACTTGATGACTGGATTGAAACCATCCCCAAGCAGGCGCTTCATTTGATGGCACGCTTTTGGCCTGGTCCCCTCACCCTTGTCTTCGCTGCCGCAATACATCTGCCAACCAATCTCACCGCTGATACCGGCAAAATAGGTGTAAGGAGCTCTTCTCATCCGGTTGCTCAGGCTCTGGTCCGAGAGGTAGGTGCACCCATCACTGCCACCAGTGCCAATCGGTCACGATCACCTAGTTGCCGCAGTGCGGGTGAAGTAATAACCCAGCTGGGTTCGGACCTGGAAGCCATTCTAGATGCTGGCTTGACGCCTGGGGGCAAAGTCTCTACAATTGCCGACGTAACTACTTGTCCTCCCAAGATTTTACGAATCGGGGCAATTGCCGCCCAGGAGGTTCTTTCTTGTTGGGAGATGGGTACTTAGAGAGAATGGCCGGTGCAAACAGCCGGGAGATTGTTTGAGCCAGGACATCGAGAGTACTGACAGGCTGACGCGGCGACGCGGAGAGACGGAGAAAAAGAGCTCGCAGCGCTCTTTCCCAGCAGGCAGCAAGATTTCAATCTCCAAGTGTTTTGATGATCTCAACGCTAGTAAAGATGCGGATATTTTACTACCTTATAGTTTGACTCTTATGGAGACCTGCCAGCTGTCGGCTTCCCTATCCCCGTGTCTCCGTGTCGGTGAATCTGCACATCCATGGCGACTCTGAGACATCCCAGGACTTTCGAATCTATTCCCGGTTGAGTTTAGCCGAGGTTGTAAGGGACGCGGGAGCCTCATGAGGAAATCCTTTTTTAGAAAATTTTTCGATATGGTGCAAGGAAACCTTGTCTCCCGAATGTTTGGGTTCATTAGGGAGATGGTTATTGCCGGTTATTTCGGCACCACTCGAGCCACTGACCTCTTCGCCATAGCCTTTACTATTCCTACCCTTTTTCGACGTATTCTGGGTGAGGATATGGTAGAAAAGGCCTTCTTGCCCTCTTTCCGCCAACTGATTGCCGCCGGGGAATATCGGCGCGCCTGGATGCTGGCCTCTAGAATTTTCAACCTCATGATGCTTCTGCTTCTGCTCATCATGGGGGTCTTTTATCTGCTGACGCCAAAATTGGTCAGAGTGATCGGCGCCGGTCTCGCTCTCAGCGAGTTTCACCAGGCTGAGATCATGACCTATTTTATCCTTCCTTTTATGGTGGCCATTGGTCTAGCTTCATTTGTGGGCGGCCTTCTCCTTTTCCTGGATGCCACTGCCACCTATGCCCTGGCGCCGATAATGCTCAGTATCGGGGTCATTATTGGTATCATTGCTCTAAAACCCTATCTTGGCATGTATAGCTTGGCAGTGGGGTTTGTTTTGGGAGGGGTTCTGCAGTTTATTATCCAAATCCCCATGCTTATTCGATCCTCGCGCCGCAGCAACCTTGGCATGCGGTATATGGCTGCCCGGGGAGAACCTGTGCCGGAGCTCAAAGAAGTGGGGCGACAGTCAGGATGGATTTTCGGGCAGTCCGTGGCCAGCAAGACCGTGGAGGTGGTAGATCGGGTGCTTGCTTCCTTTCTGGTGCCCGGCAGTATCGCTGCTCTCTATTTTGCCCAGAGGCTTGTCCAGTTGCCCAACTCCATTATCGGCCTCGCCGTCGGCAGGGCGGGGGTCACTGAGCTCAATGACCAAGTGCAACAGGAAGATTGGCAGGGGTTCCGAAATACGGTGATTACCGGAGTTCGCTACAATATCGTCTGCATGGTGCCCCTCACCGTGCTGGTGGTGGTACTAGTGGGACCCATAACTTCGGTGGCTTTTCAGCGTGGAGCCTTTGACAGTTCGGCGGTGAAGCTCACGGCTTTAGCCTTTGCTTTCTACGCTTTGGGCCTTTTGGGTATGGGGCTCTGGAACCTCTACAGCCGTGTTTATCCAGCATTGGCCAAGAATCAGATTCCCCTCTACTCCTCGTTACTTTGCGCTTTTGTGAATGTGGGGTTGAGTTTGCTTTTGGTGCGGACGCCAATCAAACATGGAGGGCTAGCACTCGCCTCTTCCATCGCCTTTACCCTAAACGGTGTGATACTGTTCGCTGCTTTTAATTTTGAACTACGCCGCTTGGGGCAGAAGGGTATTGGCTGGCAGGACCTTGGCGACACGCTTCTTTCCATCACTGTTGCTAGTGGTGTGGGTGGCTTGACCGCCTGGATTCTCTTTCCTTTATTCAGCGAAATCCATTTTCTGGCCCGCCTGCCGCACCTGATTTTTCATTGGGGCGAGGTTGTCGCCCTGGGGCTTACGGCTGCTGCTGGGATGTTCATGTTTTTGCTGACCTTCGGCTATTGGGGCCGATTTCGAGGCGGGGGTGCAGCCGGGCTAGAACGGGTCATTTTGACAGGAGGTGGCACCGGTGGCCACGTGAACCCGGCTCTTGCCATAGCCGAGGCTATCAAACAGAAGGAGCCACATTCCCAATTTCTCTATGTGGGCTTACGAGGAAAAGCCGAATCGGTTATCGTTACCCGTGCCGGCTATCCTATTCGATACGTGTTGGCCAGTGGCTATCCCGGTTCTCGACCGAGTCTGGCCCTGGTGCGTTTTCTTTGTGCCTTATTGGTGGGAATGGTGCAGTCTTTTTATCATATTGCGACCTTTAGACCTGGCACGATTGTGGGTACAGGGGGGTATGTTAGCGCTCCGGTTATATTCGCCAATACGTTGATGCGCGGCCTTGGCATGAGCCGGGCTCAGGTCTTTATCCACGAGCAGAACAGCGTGCCAGGACAACTCAATCAGTTAATAGGTCGCCGAGCTGATAAAGTGTTGCTCACCTTTCCGGAGACCAAGGGATTTTTTCCAGAAAATGGAGTGGTGGTAGGCTATCCGGTACGGCGTTCAGTCACCAGCATGCTAAGCTCGGACAGAGGCAAGGCCATGCCATTGCCAATACCTGAGGGCAGACAGGTGGTTTTCGCTTTTGGTGGTTCCCAGGGGGCTCGGACCATCAATCGGGCTTTGGTGGATGCGCTGGCCTACCTTCTACCGCGGCGGAATGACATTTTTGTCATTCACGGTGTGGGGTTGATGAAAACTCCAGAATACCACGCCTGGGAGGATATCTCTGAGCGGTTGCAAAGCGAGTACAATGAGCAAGAGCGAGAGCAAATAGATTCCTTCTACTACGCCCAGGACTATTTTCATAACATTGGCGACATCTACGCAGTGAGCGATCTCATAGTATGTCGCGGCGGTGCTGGGAGTCTCAATGAGATCTCGGCAATGGGAAAGTCGGCTCTCATTATTCCCAAGGCCAATTTGCCAGGCAACCATCAGGTAATGAATGCTCGTGCCATGAAACGGGCTGGTGGAGCTGAAGTGATCTTCGAAGATACTGTTAAGGACGGGGGCATGCTGTTGGAGGAGGTTGAAGGTCAGAAGCTGGCAATGAAGATTCTATCTTTGCTCGATGCCAAGCAGCGGTTGGAAGAGATGGGTAAATGTTCTCGCGCCTTCATGAATCACTATGCTGCAGAGCGTATTGCTGCGGAGATTCACGACAGCCCACTGCCAAACAGCTCCCTGCATGATATTTCTGCTAAAGATCTGGATCCGCTTTTGAGCGATAATGAGCTGTTGGTGCGGCTCAGAAGTGCTTGGCAAGAGGATCAGAAACAATATGAGCCTCGAAAAGTTATTGTCGATGCTGACGATTTGGATTACTACCGCCATCGAGCTGCATCCTTGTTAACCTCGCCCAGTTGGCCGGAACGCAATCTGGGAGTCAAGCTCATAGGGCTCCTCAAACATGAAGAGAAACTCTCTTCACTACTTTATTTTTTGGCGGATCGGACTGCCGCAAGTCGATTGCAGAAGTTTTTTGGAGGTGATTATCGGCAGGTCGGCTTCATCCGGCGCAACGCTCTGATCTCTTTGCAACTTTTGAACAAGTGGGGGCCAGAGGTGGAAGCCCGGGTTTTCGAGGCCCTGGACGATGGTTACTATGAAGTTCGGGCCCAAGCTGCCCGTACCATGGGCCATTGTGCTGAAGAGCTTCTCCAGAGGCAGGCTGTGACTGAAAAACTTCTGTCACTTATCAATGATAGATCGTTTGAGGTGGTGCGGGAGGTTGTTTTGGCTCTGGGCGCAGTGGGAGGGAATCGAGAGGTGGCAAAGGGTTTACTGGGATTGCAGGAGCACCATTACTGGCAGGTTCGCGAGGCTGCCCTCAGGGCTGTTACCATGCTAGTAGAAAGGGAAATCGTTACTGACCGAGATTGGCTATTCAAAGAGACTGCACGCTTTATTCTTACAGCCACGGATTTTCGCTCCTATTTTGACATTAAGGAGACGTATCGCAAGCTTCACGCCCTTTGCAAAGGAGATGAAGAGGAAGATTAGCAATGTTGACTTCATGTGGGAGCGGCTTTTAGCCGCGATTCTAGCCAAGCACTCTCTCCATTGGTCGCGACTGGAAGGTCGTTCCTACAGTGCACATAGCTAAGCAGGAACATACAAGGAAAAACGATGATTTATCACATTGGTCGCTGGATTCAGAGCCAGGCTGATGCATTTGGATTTCTCCGGCTGCTGAATTACTTGAGCTTCCGATCGATCATGGCAGCATTGACCGCCGTGCTGATCGTATTTCTCCTGAGTCCGCGCTTCATCCGGGCCATGCACCGGCGGAACTTCCTGGATCGGGTGAGGGAAACCGGCATTGATTCAGCCTTTGACAAGGCTGGTACCCCCACCTTGGGTGGGGTGTTGCTGATTGTGGCTATGACAGTTTCCATATTGCTCTGGTGCAATCTGGCCAACCCCTTTTTGCTCCTGAGTCTCGCCGCCCTCCTTTGGTTCGGTGGTATTGGTTTTTGGGATGACTGGCTGAAGAGTACCCGCGGCAGCGGTGACAAGGGTCTGGGAGAGATAACGAAACTTGTACTGCAGGGAATGTTTGCGGTGGCTTTTATCGCGGTCTATGTGGGACCACTTTCTCCGGTGGAGCCCGGGACTGCCACCCAGCTGTACGTACCTTTCTTGAAGAGACCTTTATTGGATCTGGGGATTTTCTATGGGTTTTTTATCTTTCTCTTCATGTTGCTGGTTGCCAATGCTGTAAACATCACCGACGGCTTGGACGGCTTGGCCATCACTCCGTCAATCTTTGTGGCTGGGGTATTGGCGGTGTTTGCTTATGTCATGGGCAACACGATATATGCGGGCTATCTGCAATATCCTTATCTGCGGGGAGTCGGTGAGTTGACTGTTTTTGTCTCTGCCTTTGTCGGGGCAGGTTTGGGTTTTCTCTGGTATAATGCTTATCCGGCCCAAATATTTATGGGTGATACAGGATCTCTCGCCATTGGTGGGATGCTGGCGGTTCTAAGCGTTCTGCTCAAGCAGGAATTGCTTTTTCCCCTGCTTGGAGGCCTTTTTCTGGTTGAGGCACTGACCTCGCAAATACAGGATAAAATCGGAGTGCGCTGGTTGGGAAGGAGAATCTTCTACAGGGCTCCTTTACACCACAGTCTGCAGCACCGGGGATTTGCCGAGACCAAGGTGGTAATCAGATTGTGGATTGTTGCTGGTCTTCTTGCCTTGTTGTCTTTGGCCACCCTGAAGATACGATGAGGGATCGACGGGGGGAAACGGAGACACGGGGATCTGTCATTCAACACTTCCGAGCGTCGCCGCGTCATCGCCTCGTCGTGTCCTCTTGAGGCGTCGGCAATTATAAAGGACAACGAAATTGTTCAAAAGGTTGCGCATACCTATTTTTGCCAAATTTTCCCTTCTGGCAACTCTGGCCATTTTTGCCATCGTGGCCACTATCAGTACAAGCATCCTCAAGCGCCAAAGAATTCAATTTACCGACCAGTTGATTAAATTCGGCGCCACCATGTCGCGCTATGCCGCCAGGAACAGTCCTGAGGACCTTCTGGAAGAAGCAGAATTGTCACTCTATCAGCTAGTCTCCGACATTGCCAAAAACGAAGAAGTGGTGTTTGCCTTAGTCGTTAACAGTAATGGGATTATTCAGGCGCATAGCGATATCAATAAGGTGCGAACCAGGCATGTAGGTCCTCCGGACAGCCAACTACTCTCTGAAAAGGACGGACTGCAGCTGCGGAGTTTTCGGTCAACAGGCGAAAACCTTCTGCTCTTTTCTATCCCTGTGCTCTACCAGGGACTCGAAATAGGTGAGGTTCACCTCTGCTTGACCCAAAGATACATTGAAGCAAGTATTGTCAAAGCCAAAGTATTTATTCTGCTGATGACCCTTGCCATAACCGTAATTGGTATTGCCATGAGCATGGTGTTAAGTTTCTATTTTTCACGTCCAATTCAGCGGCTGGGAGTGGCGGTTGAAGAGGTTGGAAAGGGCAACTTTGCCTACCGGGTAAACCTCGGGCGCAACGATGAACTGGGTGATTTGGGAAAGGCAATTAACCGGATGGCAGAGGACTTGCGTTTGAAGGATAGGATCCAGACCTCGTTTGGTCGCTATGTTACTCCGGAGATTGTAGAACGCATCCTGGCAAGTCCAGATGACGAGTGGATGAAGGGGACTCGTCTCGAGGCCACTATTGTATTTGTGGACATACGAGGGTTTACGACAATGGCGGAAAACAGCGATCCGGATGCTGTGGTGGATTTGCTCAATTCCTATTTCACCCTGGTAACGGATGTTATTATTCAGCATGGCGGCTATCTTGACAAATTCGTGGGGGATACGGTTATGGGGGTCTTTGGTGCCTTGATTCCGGATCCCTCACATGTAGAGTCGGCTGTGCAGGCAGCGGTGGAAGTACGCCAGCATTTGCCCAAATTGAACCAGAAGCTAGCAACGATGGCTGATTCTATTCAGGTGGGTATCGGTATCAATACAGGAGAAGTGGTTGCCGGCAATCTAGGTTCCAGCAAGCGTATGGAATACACGGTAATCGGAGACAACGTCAACGTGGCCTCGCGTCTTACCGATCTGGCAGGTCCTGATGAAATCCTCATCAGCGAGCAAGCCTTTATAAAGGTGGTTGGACATCCGAGCCTCACTTTCCAATCGAGGGGAGAGATTGAGGTCAAAGGCAGGAAGGAGTCAGTGAAAATATATGAGGTTGTGGACCAAAAGGAAGAAAGGGAGCAGACGGCTGAGGAGCACTGACTTTGCTGGAACAGTTGTCAAATGTGTCTTTCTGGTAGCTATTTTTTTCTGCTGCTGGCTGGCGACTGCTGAGACAAGTGCATTCCGGCTCAGGTCAGCCCCAGAAAAAGAATCTCTGGTACCTGAGGAGGCTGGGAAACTTTTCAAATCAAAAAAAGTTGCAGTTTATGTGGTCAAGAAAGGTGATCGACTTACCGATCTCGCCCAGCGCTTTTATGGAGATCCAGAGAAGACCTGGATGATCGAGGAGGCCAATGAACTGGTGACCCTTGAACCAGGCCAAGTGCTGGTGATCCCGTTGCTAAAAAGCAATCCCGGCGGCCTCTCTGCTGATGGTTATCAGGTGGTTCCCATCATTACCTATCATCATTTTAGCGAAAAATGCACCAACGCCCTCTGTATGCCCGTAGAAGAGTTTGCCCGGCAGATGGCCATGTTAGCAGAAGAAGGGTATCGCACTGTCACCATGAAAGAAGTGTTGAGGTTTATAAACTACCAGGAGCCGCTGCCCCGAAAAACTGTGGCCATTACCATTGATGATGGTTACCGATCCGTGTACGAACTGGTATATCCCATATTAAAGCGGTACAATTTCAAGGCGACCCTCTTCATATACACTGATTTTATTGACAATAGTCCGAACGCGCTGAGTTGGGAGCAGCTCCGGGAACTGACTGAAGCTGGTTTTGAGGTGGAATCTCATACCATCACCCATGCGGATCTAACTCTCAAACGAAAAGGGGAGAGTCAAGCCGAGTATCTCAAGCGCATCAGACGCGAATTACGGATTCCTCGTGAGCTCATTCGTAAGCATTTACGGCAGGAGGCAGTCTGGCTGGCATATCCATATGGCCGCTGGAATAAGCTGGTGATCTCCATGGCAATAGAAGAGGGGTATCGAGGTGGAGTGACAGTGACCCGCGGGGCAACTCCATTTTTTGTCGATCCGTTCAGGGTGGGACGGAATCAGGTGATGAATCCCGTGAAAGGGCATGCATTTGAGCAGCTGGTTAAATATTTTCGCGGAGAAGTGCTGCAATGAAATACCGGCTGGGGCTGCTACTATTTTGTTTTACTATTTCAGGCCTAACCCTGGGCGGTTGCGCTGCTTTGAAAAAGGGGCGGAAGGTTGAGGAGTCGCCGGACGCTCGTCTCGAGAAAATCCTACTGGAGCGAGCCCTGGAATATGAACGGAAGAATCAGCCCCACAAGGCCCTGCAGTCCTATGAAGCGGCTTTGGCAGTAATTGTGGCCAAAAAGGAGGGGTTGGAAGATTCTCTTCGCAGGAATGCGGAGAAACACTACCGAAGAGGACTCGAACTTCAGGACCAGGGGAAATATGGTAAGGCACGGCACGAGTTCCTTACGGCCTTGCGATTGAGGCCTGATTTTCCTGAAGTGGTGGAATTGCTCAAGCCTCTCCAGCCAAAGCCCCACACCCGCTATGTGGTACATCGAGTGGAGGAAGGAGAGTTTCTCGCTACGATAGCTCAAAAATATTACAATGATCCGAGTAAGTTCGGAATTATTGCTCGCTTCAATGACCTGGAGGACGCCACCAAGCTTTATGCCGGGATGAAGTTAAAAATACCGGAGATCGAAGGGGTGAGCTTCAGTCCAGCCGCAGGGGCACAAACCGTCATCTCGACCTCGCCAGAGAAGGGTTCCAAGGAGGGAAGCAAAGCAGTTGACCAGAAAGCGGGTGAAAAGATCGCCGCTGGGGTCATTGCCCCAGCAGCAGAGGATCCGTCCATTACCCGAGAGCAAGAGATGGATTATGACCCGGTTGGCATCTATCAAGAGCAGGGGGTAAGTCTGCTGGAGGAGGGGCAGTACCTTGCTGCCCTGCACGAGTTCCAAAAGGTCCTCAACACCGATCCCAGCAGAAAGCAGGTCCGGGAGTATATGGCCTGGGCTCACTACAGACAGGGCGAGGTTCTCTTCAACCATGCTGAGTATTTAGGGGCGCGCACCCATTTTCAAAAAGCGCTTAGCTTCGATGAAGATTGGACGGCTTGCAAAGAGTATGTGAAACGGTCCGAGGATGCTTACAAAGAAGTACACTATCTCAAAGGGATCCAGCATTTCGAAGAGGAGAAGCTCAGGGAGGCTATCGAGGAGTGGCAGGTGGTGAATGATATGGATCCCAACTACAAACAGGTTCAGAATTACCTGCTCAGGGCCCAGAAGCTATTGGAGAAGGTTCAGGAGTTAAAAGAAGTCCCCTAACCCGGATATTTCACCCCCACCGTTACATCCCCTCGCCGACATAATCGCTCACTAAATCGATAACTAGTGCCCATCCGGAAACTGCGTTTATTGGTGTCATTCTGAGGAGTCCTGCCTCCGGCGGACGACGAAGAATCTCATAGTCACTGGATCCGCAGAACGAATTCTTACCCGTTACTCTACCTGGTCGTCGTCGACAAGGAGAGATTCCTCTTTATATCGTTCGATAAATGCGTAGGCACTGTGATTGTGGATGGATTCGAAATTCTCCGAGTCCACCGAATACCAGGTTATATTGGAGTCTTCTTCCAGTCTAGAGGCAATGTCTCGGACCACGTCTTCCACGAATTTGGGGTTTTGGTGTGCCTTCTCAGTTACATACTTCTCGTCCGGCCGCTTCAGAACGGAGTAGACGTCGCATGATGCCTCAGACTCTACAATCTGAATGAGTTCTTCGAGCCAGACGAATCGTTTGAATCGTACTGCCAGCCGCACGATACCACGTTGATTGTGGGCACCAAAATCACTGATCTCCTTGGAGCAGGGGCAGACTGTGGTAATGGGAACGCTGATCTCGGCCAGCAAATCGTGTTCGTCGTCAATACTCAAGGATCCCATCAAACGACAGCCATACTCCATGAGACCTGAGGCGTCTGAAACTGGCGATTTTTTTTCAATGAAATAGGGAAAGGTGATTTCCAGGTGGGCTGACTCCGCCTGCAGACGGTTCTTCATGGTTTCGAGGATGGTGGCGAAGTTGCGGATGTGAATCTCCCCATGATGCTCATTGAGGATCTCAATGAAGCGACTCATGTGGGTGCCTTTGAATTCCTTGGGGAGATTGACATACATGTTGATATTGGCCACCGTTTGCTGACCACCGTGCGTTTGATCCAAAACGGTGATGGGATAGCGGATATTCTTGACACCCACCTTGTCGATGCTGATGTTGCGGTGATCCCTGGTGTTTTGAATGTCTCTGAGTCTTTGCTCTGCCGACTTAGATGGTAGCCAGAGTTGCTGCGGGATATCTCTGCCTTTAAGCATGGTTTTCTCACATTATGGGCTGATGGTGTTTGCTATTTCTTCCAAAGCCGTACGGGTTTGGTCGCTAACATCGGCGGCGAACTCTCCCTTTAGGTCCGCTTCAATGATCTTGTCGTCATAAGGAATGAAGCCAATAAACTGGAACCCCTCCAGAGCTTGCTGTAGGAACTCACGGTCTCCAGAGCCGCGCACTTTGTTGCCCACAAAGTAGAGATTTTTCAGGCCAATATCACCGGCAAGGGTTCTGATTCGCTGCGCCACATCTATGGACCGCCTGCCTGGTTCCACCACGATTATAAGTCGATCAACAGCTTGGGCGGTACCACGGCCCAGATGCTCCAAGCCGGCAGCCATGTCCATTACAACAACCTCGCCCCTGCCAAGTATAAGGTGCGCTACGAGAGTCTTTAAGAGGGCATTCTCAGGGCAGAGACAGCCGGTTCCTCCTTGCTGAACTCCACCCATGACCATCAAACGAATGTTACCGTCAGAGATGGAGATTTTGTCCGGCAGGTCGTCAACTTTGGGATTCAGCTTAAAATAGCCGCCCATGCTTCCAGGTTGAGCCCCGGTGCGCTCGGCAATGAGACTCTTCATTTCGGTAATGGGTGGTAGGGATTCGGCGTCAGGAATGGCCAGGGCCGTTCCCAGATTGGTGGCGGGGTCAGCATCGATGGCAAGCACGGTTCGACCTTGGTCCCCGAACCACTTGCAGAGAAAGGCCGACAGAGTCGTTTTGCCAACACCACCTTTGCCGCTAATGGCAATTTTCATATAATTTCCTTTCGAGACCCTAAGATAAACTTTGACTGATTTCGATAAGACGATAGACAATCATCCCGCTCAGTACCGCTATATCCTCGGTGGGCAGGGAACTGATTATGGACTCATCAAATAAGAAATCCTCTTGTTCGCAGAGTGCAGATGTGAATACGAACAGATTCACAAATATACCAT
>CBFDBW010000002.1:0-30969 GCA_965603145.1 uncultured Syntrophobacterales bacterium | reverse complement strand
TACATGATTGAAAGGTCTCTGAACGGGCATGGAAGCTGGCTCAGTTTTTTTGATGCGCATGGGGTTGGGCATTCTCTTTGCCTTCATGGTTGTGAAGATTTTTCACCTTGGTGGTGGCATTGTGACTGTGGCTGGTTTTGCAGTGTTTTTTGTGGGGCTTTCATATCTGCTGGCGCATTTGAGGGAAAAAAGACAACGTGAGGAGCGGCTGAGATAGGGTATACTGGATGAAGTGGCTTTGACCGTTGATGGTTGCAGAATTGGCTGGTGGTATCTATATTAAAACTGCACTCAGTGATCAGTACGGACAGCCAGGGGTAGGGTTGAGTTCGGGGTTTCGCTCTAGTTCTTGAATGAAGCGCCAGCCGTTACTACCCTAAGCGCATACATTTACGAATGAGGTGAGGCAATGAGTCCAATGGATTGGAAGGGACCACCGAGTCGAGGTCCTGGCGGCATAAAGGATTTCGAAGAGGTATTGAAGAAAATCCGAGAACAATTTCGCGGCAAGTTCCGCTTTCACGGCTCTTTGTGGTTTCTCCTTTTGGCGGCGCTTATTGTTGCCGTCCTCTCTGCCAGCGTCTATAAATTGGCTCCGGAAGAGAGTGGAGTGATTAAGCGTTTCGGTCGCTATGTGCGGGCAACCGGTCCGGGCCTGCATTTCAAGCTGCCTTTCGGTATTGAGACGGTGAGCAAAGTCAAGACAGGTCGCAATTTCCAGATGGAGTTCGGCTACAGGACGGTAGAAGCAGGTGTGCGCTCACGCTTTACGGAGCGTGGCTTCAAAGAGGAGTCACTCATGCTGAGTGGTGACCTCAACGTGGTCGATCTTCAGTGGACCGTGCAGTACAAGATCGGGGATCCAAAGGATTTTCTTTTTCAGGTGAAGGATGTGGATAGTGCCATCCGGGATATGTCCGAATCGGTCATGCGCCGGGTGGTTGGCAACCGGCTTTTCGACTTCGTCCTTACAGTAGGACGTGCCGAGATCGCCGACAGAGTAAAAGTGGAAATGCAAAAGGTTCTGGACTCCTATCGCACCGGTATCCAGGTGGTCAATGTCAAGATGCAGAATGTGACTCCGCCTGGGCCGGTGGAGGCTGCCTTCAATGAAGTGAACGAGGCTGAACAGGAAAGAGAGTCAAAAATCAACCAGGCGCAGGCCGCCTATAATCGGGAGATCCCTAAGGCCAAAGGCAGTGCCTTGCAGACCATATCAAAGTCTGAAGGCTACGCCTTGGAACGGGTGAATAAGGCCCAGGGCGAGGCTAATCGATTTCTCGACGTGCTCAAGGAATATCGCCAGGCCAAGGATGTCACCAAAAGACGTCTTTATCTAGAGAGCATGAACCAGCTACTTAACAGGGTAGGTGAAATCTACCTGATTGACGAGGACCAGAAGGGACTAGTTCCCCTGCTTGATCTCCAGAAAGCGCGAGGAAAGCAAAATGAAAAGTAGAGCAATGCAGGTGCTGCTCGCCCTGGTTGTAGTCGCAGCAATAGTTTCCACGGGCGCATTTTATGTGGTAAATGAAGGCGAACAGGTGGTAATCACCCAGTTCGGCAAGCCCGTTGGTGAGCCTGTCAAGAATGCCGGTCTTAACTTCAAGATACCCTTCATTCAGGCGGTGAACCGGTTTGAGAAGCGACTTCTTAATTGGGATGGTAGCCCCAACCAGATCCCTACCAAGGACAAGAAGCTCATCTGGGTGGACACCACTGCGCGCTGGCGCATCAGTGATCCACTGCTTTTTCTGACCCGGGTGACCAGCAAGACCATCGCACTTTCGCGGCTGGATGGTATTATCGATTCTGTGGTCCGGGACGCGGTATCAGAGAACGATTTAGTGGAGCTTGTCCGCAGTGAGGGTTGGGCGGGCGCAGTGGGTGAGAAGATAAGCGATGCTGGCTACGCTCAGAAGGAAGTGGAGGAAGTGAGTCGTCCTCTGAAAGTGGGACGTGAGAAGATCACCAGGGCAATGCTGCAGTCTGCTTCGAAACTCACTCCCGAATTCGGCATCGAACTGGTGGACGTGCGGATCAAGCGGATCAATTACGTGGATAGCGTTTTGAAGAAGGTCTTTGAAAGGATGATCTCAGAACGCAAGCGTATTGCAGCCCAGTACCGCTCGGAGGGTGAAGGTGAGGCGGCGAGAATTAACGGGGAGATGCAAAAGGAGCTGAAACGAATCTCCTCGGAAGCCTTTCGCACAGCGCAGGAAGTTCGAGGGAAAGCTGATGCTAAGGCCACAAAAATATATGGTGATGCCTATAATCGGGACCCAGAGTTCTATTCCTTTTCCAAGACCCTAGAACTCTACCGGGAGCAGGAGCACAGCAAAACGAGGATGATATTGACGACCGATAGCGATTTCTACAAATACCTTAAGGGAATTCCTCGTTAGGAGAAAAAGAAAGAAAAAAAATGATAAAATACGAATTTTTCGTATTGCAGTCAGGCGGGATTGGTGTATAGTAGGGGAAGGTCTGCGCGGTTCGTACCGTGTTGCCCCTAACGGTGTTCGAGAAAAGCATCGCTGGGGGCTTTTTTTTGGCAGGTCTTTATCTACAGCAGCTCTGAATATAGATCTTCGATACCCTCGATTTCTTCCTGCAAATATGTTTTGATCTTTTTGGTGATTCTAACTTGTATCTGCCGTACGCGCTCACGGCTGATTCCGTAAACGTCCCCGATCTCCTGCAAAGTCATTGGGTCCTCAGCCATGAGTCTGTGGTCGAAAATAAATCGTTCTTTCTCAGGTAAAGTGGTCCTGAAAGAGGCCAGTTTTTCCTTGAGGAGTTCTCTCCTTTCGAAATCTGCAAGCTGTTCGTCTGCCGCGACATCATCGGACGGAATGAAGGATTGATGGTCGCTGGCAGAGTCTTCCTTGACGGGAGCATCCAGAGACACCTCCCAGCTACCCAGCCGTTGATCCATTTCAATGACTTCAGATTCTTTTACGTCCAACCGCTCAGCCAGCAACTTAGGTCTCGGCTCAAATCCCATGGCCAGCAAGCGGTCTTTTTCTTTACGAAGATTGAAAAAAAGCTTGCGCTGGGCTTGGGTGGTGCCGATCTTGACAAGTTTCCAATTGTCCATAATGAATTTGATGATGTACGCCTTGATCCAGAATGAGGCATAGTAGGAGAGTTTAAAACCGCGGTATGGGTCGAATTTCTTCACTGCCTGCATCAAGCCAATATTACCTTCCTGAATCAGATCCATTAGATTACGCATCCAGTGGCGCTGAAAGCTCAGGGCAATCTTAACAACCAATCTCAGGTTTGAGGTAATGAGCCGATAAGCAGCTTCCATATCGCCCTTTTCTCTATAGCGAATGGCCAGTCGCTGTTCTTCCTCGCGGCTCAGAAGGGGATACCGTTTGATTTCCATGAGGTAGTGCTTGAGCGGATCATAGGGAACGAGAGAATCAGAAGAGTAGCTTTTCAGCGGTGCCATTTCGCTTTCTTCGAAGGCGAAGTCTGCAGCTTGCTCTAAAGTTTTAGTTTCTTCTTTTTTATTTCTTGCCTTTCTTGCCATGTTTTCAATTTATCCTTTTATCTAGCCACCTTGGAGAGAGAGGATTATTGGACCGTCCAAGTATAATAGGCTACTTCAGGTGAGCATTCATGTCAAGCCAGTCTCAAAGAGGCTAGTCATTCACAGATTACCGTGTACTAATTGACTAATTAACGAATTCCTTAATCTCTGAATCCCGAAATTCCTCTATCCGCAATCCCAAATCTGAAATCTACAATCTAAAATCTCATATTCCACATCTGAAAACCGACCCTTACATTGACTCGGCGACCAGTCCATCTTACTTATTGTTGAATTATTCGGGCTAGTTTAGCCCGGATAATTCATGAATAGGCTACTCCGACTGTGGATATGAACGTCCTTCCGGGCGTCCTCGGGCCTCGAACCCTGCGACGTACTGTTCAAGTACGCCTCGGATTCAAGCCCCTGCGGTTGCCCGGTGGCACACTCATCTTCACAGTCTCGCGACACCAATTCATAAATTATTCGGGCTAGAGGAAATGCTGCAAGGTGTCACTCAACTCGCTTACAAGCACAAGGCGAATTTGGGAAAGGGGGGAGGTTTGCTGCAGGGATTCTAGCGCTGGTCCCACCCAGAGTTTGTCATCCTGCAGAGGCCAAATCACATCTCTGGCCAGAGGAAGTAAATCTTCGCGGATTCGCTTTTGAGCAGGACTTGGCCAGTGGTACTCCAGGGCCAGAAAGAAGAGAAAGAGGCGCCGGAACAATCGGAGGTCATAGTTAGAGAGGTTGAGATTATTTTGGTGGCGACTGATAATACTCCGGCCTAGTTTCTTAAAACGCTGATATAGTGGGACCCTAGCCGCTACTCGCAATGACTCCTCCAAGAGTGAAATCTCTGCAGCAATGTAGTGGTACTGGGCTACGGTGTAATCCTTTAAGATCAGGTTTTCTCTAAAGGCCTTGGAGAAAATCGATTTACTCCAGTCCATCACAAGGAGAAATTGCGGTTCCTGGCGCCACTCACGAAGACGCTTGATAGGGATTTTCGTTTGTTTAGAGATCCAGCCCAGGGGGCCTTGGCCGAAATAGGCCTGCATCAGGGCAGCCCCATATTGAGTTGGGGATAGCGCTACTTTCCGACCGCGCAGTTGAGGAGGTCGGGGCGAAGTAACATACTCGTGCAGCCGTTGATGTAGCCATTGTTGGTAGAGGAATATTGGGTCCATAATTGAGCTTAAAATAAGGACAGCGGACTGTCAACGACAGTATGGTGGATTAAGCGGAGCTAATCCTCCATAACCTGGAAAGGGGAAGAAAATGACGAGGGAGGTGTTATTCCTGGACTTAATTGAGACAGAGGGAGGAGAAGGGGCACCGCCTCGTATGCGACTGGTGGTTCGGGCCTACCCCTCAGACGAAAAGGGGTATGCTTCGCTGACCCCTGAATGTAACACAATGGAAGGGTTCGAGCAGGCGGTGGCCGAACTCAAGAAGAGGATGGACAGTGTCCTGGAGAGGGCAAGGGAGACTTTTCAACAATACCAGGCCCAGACCAAAGGTGATAAAGCGGTATCGGACTTCCATAGCGCTGCGGAGATTTGGCAAGCTCTGGAAGAGTGCTCTTCCCTAGAAGAAATGCGAGAGCTCTTTAATGGGCTGAGCCTAAGAAAACGACAGGAAGTAGCCGATTTTGTCTTAACCCAGTTGAATATTTTTAAAGGTGCCGCCTCAACATTCTCCCAGCATTATAACGAAGGGGAATATCTGCTCGAATGAGGAAGGCAAAGTGCCACGTCTTGCTTGAGAGGACGCGAGGTCGGGCCCTTCGGCAAGCTCAGGGTAAACTCGACGAGAGGTCGCGTAAGAAAGATTTTGATGTTTTGCCTTCTCAGGTCTCGCCTAGGACTGCTTTGCTCTCTGTATACCAATGAAAATAAGAAGAATGCCGTAGAGGCTCAAGCGAAAGCTGGGCACTGTGGTCCAGATAAATTCCTGGGCTGCGGAGAGGATGAGAGCTCCCAGGAGAGGACCCCAGGTGGTTCCTGGCTTGATGAGCAAACACATAAGCAGCGGAGCAAGAGAATTTTCCAGGCCGAAAGCCTCTGCCGGGATCACAAAAGATATCTCTCGTGCATGTAGTCCTCCTGCCAGGGCTGCCGGAACTGCGCTGAAGATTAATGCCAGCCGTTTTACTTGCCCGCAGTTTATCCCCACTGATTCGGCCATTTCTTCGCTTTCCCGTATTGAGCTGAGCTTCAGCCCTAATCTCGATCCACAGAGAAGCCAGTGCACCCCAACTACTATCAAACTCAAGATTAAGGCAAGAGAATAGGTCAACATTGGGTCATGGTTTGGCGGCAGAGAAAGACCGGCAGCCCCCCCGGTCCACCATGATAGGTTACTTGTCAACTGGCCGCCCAGCAATAGGAGGCCCAGCGTGGCCAAGGCAAACACGGCTCCATGTAAGCGAAAAAGGGGCAGGCTCAGAAGGGCAGCAGCCGGTAGGACCAGGCATGCCGCCAGCAGGAGGGCGAGAAGAAGCGGTTGGTTGTGCTTGAGAGCCAGTGCTGTGGTGTAAGCGCCCAGGCCGAAGAACAATCCATGTCCCAAATAGAGATAACCCAACAGGCCACCCACCACGTCATAGCTCAGTGCCATTGTTACATACAGCAGGATGGTGAAAAGAAGAATTCTGGCGTACTCACCCCAGAGGCTGGGGACGAGAAGCAAGAGTATGGTCAGACCAGAAACGGCAATGAACACCAGGCCCAGCCGTTTCAATTCTGTAAGCTTATCTTTCGATTTCAGCAATATCTCATCCAGGTATGGTGGCCTGATTATAATTTATAAAGTACTTTAACTAATATAAGTTTATTGCATTTATATTAATATTTTATGGTTATTTATTATGGCCGGTACGGAGACCGGCCCTACGGAAAAAAAATGATAATGATATTGTAGGGCGGGTCTCCGCACCCGCCGCTAGCGCGAGGTTGAGCCCAGCCCTTGGGGATTGCCACCAGCTGTTTTAATGTCCTGGCTCCTTGTCCACTAATTACTTCTAGTATTCGCTCTGGCAATAAACAATCCTTGAGGTCGCCAGCAAAGGAAAGCGAGCAGTAAGGCAACAGAGAGGAAATTGGCCCAATGGGCCCCAAAAGGTGTAGCGAGCATGGTTTCCAGAGTGCCGAGTGCCAGCCCACCAGCGAGGGGTCGAGTGAGGGATCCGCTTCCACTTATGACAACAATAAAAAGCGCTTTCAGTGTTAATGGCAGGCCGAGATGAGGACTGACTGTAAATAGAGTGACGTAAAAAAGGCCTGCCATGGCAGCAAGGGCGGTAGCCATAGCGAAGGCGACGCCAGTGACTCGAGTCTGGGAGATCCCTACCAAGGTGGCCCCAGTGGGTTCCTGGGAAAGAGCCCGGAGGCGTCGCCCACTGTCGGTGCGACTAAGCCATAACTGTAGAGCTGCTGAGATAACCAGCATGAGGATAAGCACAACTAATCTATTGCCGGGTAGATAAATTTCTCCCAGTCTGATCGTGGCGAATTGGCTCACCAAACCAGCCATGGAGCGGTCCCATAAAGTTAAAGTTCCTTCTTCAAGTATAAAGGCCAGGCCGAGAGTTATGAGCAATGCCGGGATCAAAAAGTCATCAGAGGAACGTTTGAGGGAGGACTGAAGGAGGCAGCGAAAGGTGAGCCAGCCTAGACCGGCAAATACAAGTGGCACCAAGATAAAGCCTGGGAGGATGCCGACGGGCCAGAACTCATGAATGGCCTGAAAGGTGAAGGCGGCCAGGACCAGAAATCCTCCGTGGGCCAGGTTCAGCAGACCGAGCACTCCAAAACAAAGGGCCAAGCCCACAGCAACCATGGCGTAGATGCCACCAAGGAGTAAACCGCTAAGGAACAGCTGGGTGAACGTTGCTAGGTCCATTTGATTGCAATCAAAGGTTTACTAAACCACTCATATCCCACATCGTGCCTTTCATTCTGCCTGCTGGCACACGCCTTGCGCCTTGCACCCTGCGCCTTGAGCCTATTTATCGTTTGTCCCAGGCCGGTGTGGGGTATATATGCTTCCCTGTTGCCACCTCAGATGGCCAGATGATCTGGTACGTCCCGCTTTGGATTTGAGATGGGTAGGTGTTAATTGCGCCAACGCCGTTCTCTGCGAACCATATGGGTCCACCTATGGTTGTAATCCTCAAATCTTTCAATATCTTCATGAGGGGTGCAGGCTCCAAAGTACCCGCCTGACCGAGGGCCGCCTCCGCGATTTCAAAGGCCATCATGTAAGCCGGAGACCAGGGATAGTCGTCCACATCGATTCTTGCATTCCTGAGCAGGGCCAGGAATCGCTGGGGCTTGCTATATTTCATACCAGGCTCCCAGTATGACTGGCCCACCACGTAGTCGGCCGCATCTCCGAGGGGTTGGCGAAACACGCCGCTGTGATGTATGCAATGAAATTCCCGGGGAGTTAAATTTAGCTCCTTGGCCTGTTTCATGAAAGCCACTGCAAAAGGGATGTTGGAGGAGACGTAGACGATATCAGGGTTGAGCTTTTTGAGTTTCAGGATGACCGGGGTGAAGTCGCCGATATCCGGAGGGAGCACCTCGCCAGTCAGCACCTTGAGTCCTGCCTGTTCAGCCAGTTTTCGCGAACCTTTATAGACGCCGACGGGATGGAGAGTATCTTCTACTACGAAGCCAACCGAGCGGGCCTTTTTTTCAGCCTTGACCATCTCCCAATAGCGATAGGTGTATCTGGATGCGGTATCGATGACGCAGACGATCCACTTGAAACCACGGTTGTAGACCTTCGGGGAATTGGCACAGATTGCTATGAATGGCACCTGGTGCTGTTCGGATGCTGTGCTTGCAGCAAAGGTGAGGGGGCTGCTGTAGGGACCGAAAAGCAAATGTACCCGATCCACGGTTGCTAGCCGTTCATAGTAACGTCGGGCTGTGGCTGCATCACTGCGGTCATCATAAGTAATCAGTTTCAAGGGTAGTTTTCGACCGTACTTCTTCAGGTAGATTCCGCCTTGGCTATTTACCTCGTCAACCCAGGCCTTACAGAGCCGTTGAAAAGGACCAACCTCGGTGGAAAACTTGCCAGAGACGGAGACGGTCACTCCAACCCTGATGACATCTGGGGTTTGGGCATGCGAATCTGCAAAAAAGATAAAGATACCGAGAAAAAGAATTTCAGCAAACCAGACAAGAAAGACTCGTTTTCCCATGACTTCACCTCCACCTGAATGAAAAAGCCATCCAGTGCGAGTCTGGATGGCTTTCACCTAGAGCATAACTCGATAACAAAACTTTATTGAGCCGCATCCTTCAGTGGGCTCTATGTGTTTAACTTTTATCCGGTTCTTGGCCACCATGTCAAGAGCAAAAGAGAGGTGAGAATGGAATGATTCTGTCAGGTAAATGTGGTATACAATCCAGGGACTGTACTCTATCTCAAGGTGTAATGCCACTTTCCATGGACACGAAGAATCTTCATATCACCGATCTCTTCAAAAACTTCGCAATAGTACAGCAAGAGCTGTTGAGGGGCTGCCAGTCTGAAATGCGGCAAGGCGTTAACGGCAGGTTTGACCGCTTGCTTGCCCACTGGTCGTTCCAGACGGACTCTTCAGTATTGAGACGAGCTTTACTCGATCCCTACTTCCCCCTGGGCATGTTGGAACAAACGGTTTTTGCAGACGTTGACGGCATGCGCTTTTATATTAATAAACGGAGGCTCGATCTGGAACCTGGACTCACCGAGGAATTAAAGAAATGGTCGGAGGCTTTTCTCCGGATCCGACTCGACATTCAGAAGTTGTTTGATCCCGAGACAATCACTTGTATTCCCCTGGATGGTAAGAGACACCAGCTTCCCACAGGTCAATGGTGCACACTGTGCGGGGTGTGCTGTCAGATTGGCGGTGTTCCACCTCTACCGCCAGCAGGTGTTCAGTATCCAGACTACTGGAATACGTATCTGGCTGGAGGTGCAGTAAATAACCAGCAGTTATGTCCTTTTCTGTTCCAGTACTTCGGTGAACAGAGATACTTCTGTGCCATCCATAACATCAAGCCCATAGCTTGTCGTCAGTTCGGTGAGGAAGAGTGTCGCCGCCGTCTTGTCGAGCGAGGCTTGCACCAGTATCACGTTACTCACGCATGAAAAGCTTCTCATTTATTCATACTGCCGACCTACACCTGGACAGTCCATTCAGTGGGTTGCGTCAGGTGGATGGTGAAATTGCCGATCTTCTCAAAGATGCCACCTTTCGAGCCTTCGATAATGTGGTGGAGCTTGCCCTGAAAAACAAAGTGGATTTCCTCCTGGTGGCGGGCGACGTCTATGATGCCGCCGATCGTAGTCTACGTGCTCAACTAGAGTTTGCTGACGGTTTGAAGAAGCTTGCCAATGCGGGGATTCGTTCATTTGTCTGTCACGGGAACCACGATCCCTTGGACGGTTGGATCGCTTCTCTTCAGTGGCCGGAGGAGGTGCACATTTTCGGACCCGAACTTGAGTCCGTGCAGGTGACTCTATGTGGCGAAGATGTGGTGCTTATTCATGGGATCAGTTACCCGCATTCCCAGATAGACGATTCCTTCGGCAGGGGCTTCGAACGTCAAGGCTCGCAGCCGTTTCAGATCGGCCTGATTCATTGCAGCGTGGGAAGTGATCCAGCCCATGAAACCTATGCTCCCCGCACCTTGAGTGAACTGGTGGCTGCCAACCTCGATTATTGGGCCTTGGGCCATGTTCATGCCAATCGGGTGCTGATGGATGGCCATCCATTCGTCGCTTATCCCGGCACCACTCAAGGACGACATATTCGCGAACCAGGCCCTCGCGGCTGTCTGGTAGTTCAGGTGGATGGTCAAGGAGCAGTTAGTGCCAGGTTCGAACCGGTAGACTGTGTGCGTTGGTCTTCTAGCGAATTGCAGATCAATGATCTCGATACAGAAGGGGATCTGATCGAGGCGCTGGAACAGACCTGTGATGAAATCGGCGATGAGGCTCAGGGCCGGCCAGCCATTGTCAGAATCACCCTGAATGGCAGGGGTGTACTGCATGCCATGCTGCGGAGGCCGCAAGTGGTAGAAGATCTAACTGAGCGCTTACGCGTAACAGGACTGGAATCAGCACCGGCGGTTATGGTCGAGCAGATCCAGGTGCAAACCAACACTCCTATTGATTTAGATTTTAGGAAGAAATCTGCTGATTTTCTTGGTGAAGTACTGCGACTCATAGAAAACGCTCGCGATCAACCAACACGGCTGCAGGAGATGATCAGTGAGCTTTATAATGATCGGCGAGGGCGGAGATTCTTGGAGACTCCTGCAGAAGAAGAGCTGCTAGAACTCCTGAGTGAAGTTGAGAGCATGTGCGTGGATGAGCTTGTAACAGAGGAGACCGAGTGAGACTTGCGGCCATTCATATCGATGGCTTCGGCATATTTCATGACTTTGATGTTGTGGACTTGTCGCCACGGTTGAACGTTTTTCTTGGCGACAACGAGTCCGGCAAGACTACCCTGCTTGCTTTCATTCGTACTATCCTGTTCGGCTTCCCGCCAGGACAACGGCGCGAAAATCTCTATCCACCCCTGACAGGTGGCCGCCACGGCGGTCGTCTTGCCCTGCTGAGCCAGGAGGGGGAAGATTATGTAGTAGCCCGCCACCACGGACCCAAGCGAGGGCCGGTGACAGTTACTTTACCTGACGGTAGTCAGGGAGACGAAGAAGTATTACGTCAGCTAACTGGGGCTGCTACCGAAGATCTCTTTCGGTCGATTTTTGCCTTCAGCCTCACAGAATTACAGAGCTTTGATTCCCTCAACAGCCAGGCGGTGAGAGCTGCGATTTACAGCGCGGGTGCTGGCGTTGGTAAGGTTTCATTAGCTAAGGTGGAAAAAAGGCTCCAGACTTCCATCGGGCGGGTTTTCAAACCGGGTGGGAGAACCCCCATTATCAACACCTTTTTGAGGAAATTGCAGGAGATAGACCTAACCATTAGCCAGCGAGTGGCGGAGATAGAGCGGTACGATGAACTTCGGGATGAACTGGATCAGATGGCCTCTGAGGTTGATGGTGCGAAAAGCGGCCTGGACATAAAGAGGCGCAGCCTTGATCGGGTCAAACTTCTAGAGCGAGCCTGGGAAGACTGGGTTAGTCTTTGTAGGTCTCAAGAGGAACTGGCAAATCTCCCGGAAATTGAGGTCTTCCCTGCGGATGGTGTAAACCGGATGGAAAAACTGCAGGAGAGAAATCGACTTCTCAATACCCAAAAAGGTGAGTTAGTTCATAAGATTGAACAGGTGGAAAAGGATCTGGAGGGACTCGAAGTCCGACCACAATGGCTGGCAGCGGCAGAGCAAATCCGTCTGTTGGAGAGAGGGCTGGCCCGTTTTTCTGCTGCCAGCCAGGATCTGATAGAAATCCGCCCCCGCCTAGAAAACGAGCGAAAATTACTGGCGAACGATCTCAAGGGTTTGGGACCAGACTGGCAACTGGAGCATCTGGATCAATTTGACGCCTCCGTCAGTGGCAGGGAAGAGATTCTCCGCTGCCAGGCAAGACTGGAACGGACTCGAGATGGTGAACGGGAGGCAGAGCGCAGCTTTGTCAGTGCCAACAGCGGTTTGAAGGAGGCGAAGGTTAGGGCACGGGAGGCAGAGAAGGGTTTAAGCCAGCTTCCGGAACCAGAGGAAAAGGACCCCCGCGTTCTGTTGGAGCGGCGGCTCGGAATGCGTACTTTGCGCAACCTGATCCAGACCGGAAGAGATTTGCACAGCGGTTTGGAACACCTGAGAGAGCGTCAGGAAGACCTCAGAGCGCAAAAGGATGGTTTAAGACAACAAATGGAAGGGATAGCGGTCGCACCACTCTGGCCAGTAGCGATGGTAGTCCTGTTGTCTGCTGCCGCTGGCCTGGCTGCTGGCTGGTATCGGGACTTGTTCACCGGTGCAATAGCGGCCGCGGTTGGTTTGCTGTTAAGTATTGCATTGCTATGGTTCTCGCTGGGACAAAGGAGGCGACAGAGGACTCAAAGGGATCTCTTGAAACAGCACTTCTTTGAGATCGGAGAAAAATTGGAATCTTTGAGTGGCAAGGAAGTGCGGTTGCTGGCTGAAATCAGCGCCAACAATCAAAAAATAGCCCGACCTGCACAGTCATTGGGACTCGTGACCCGCCCAAGCTTGGAGGAGGTGGACCAAGCCGAGGCTGGGGTAGAGGCTGAGCAGGAGGCGCTTCATCTTTGGCAGCCCGCCCGCCAACGCTACCAGGTGTGCAGGGAGGAAAAGGAACGATGCCAGCGGGAATTAGATGATGCCGAGCAGAGTATGGGAAGAGCGCGAAAGGAGCTGGAGGAATCGGAACAGCAGTGGCTAACCTGGCTGCGAAAGGCAGGCCTGACAGAGAGCCTCACACCCAATGGCGGACTGGAGGTCATGGAACGGATTCGGTCCCTCCGTCAGCAGGCTAAATCCATGAGGGAACTCGAAGAAAGGCTCCAGGTGCTGAGAGATTAGCACACGATTACCGAGAAGAAGCAAGGTCGATTGCTCAGCAGTTGGAAGCAAAAGACATATTGCTGGAAGATGTCGAACCGGTGGTTCACAGGCTGGTGGCGGAATTGGAGCGAGCAGAAGAGGATGAACGAAGCCGAGACACGCTGCAACGACAGTTGTTGGAATATAAAGCAGAGCGAGAGCGAAACGACGTTCATTTGCAGGAGGTTGGGAAGGAACTCCAGGATCTATTCACAGAAGGGGGAGCCACCGACGAAGTCGAGCTTCGCCAAAGGGCTCATAACCACGAGCTCCGTATGGCGGCGCAGGAGGCTCTGGAACAACACTCACGTAGTTTAGAGAATCTCAGTGGACGTGGCCAGGACCAGGTACGGTTCCAGGACGAACTGCGGAGGTGTTCACCAGAGCGATTGCAAGCTGAGAGGGATGAGCTTGAACAAGAGGTCCAGGAACTGGAAGAGGAACTCGCCTCATTGCAGGAGCAGTTTGGCCGTCTCGATGAACGCAGGGAACAGCTGGAATCAGCTGATGAGCTCTCAGCTTTGCGGCAGCGTCGCAATGGGCTCATGGCAGAACTAACTGACGCTGCTCACCGCTGGAGTGTTTTAACCATTTGCCGTCGTTTTTTGCAGAAGGCCCGCCAGATCTATGAGAAAAAGAGGAAACAACCGGTGGTAAGAGAGTCAGAACATTTCTTCCAGACCATAACCAATGGGAGATATCAGACAATAGTGGCGCCTCACGGTGAAGAAAATATTCAGGTCATAGGAGCTAACGGTAGTCGTTACGATCTGGATGGCCTTAGTCGAGGCACCGCCGAGCAACTCTATCTTTCCCTACGTTTTGGGTATATCCAGGAATTTGGCAGACGTGCACGTACTTTACCGGTTGTCATGGATGACATTCTGGTCAATTTCGATTCTGAAAGGGTGCGTGCAGCGATCACCACTATGCTCGAGCTAGCTGAAAGCAACCAGGTGCTTTTCTTTACCTGCCATCCCGAAGCCGTCTCTCTTATCAAGGAATTGGATCCGCAGGTAACCATCTTGCGGCTGGAAACAGGAACGACGTCGAGAGATTGAGGAATTGACTTTGAATTTAGATATTAGGATTTGATATGACTCAAATACTCAGTGGGATTTGCTCGCAAGGTATCATGGTGGCAACTGACAGTATGGCTACCAGATTTGAAGCCGACGGGAAGGAACACTATTTCCCGGTTGACAAGCTGTTCTCAGTGGGTAGCCACGCTTTCATCGTCAGTGGTGGGATGGGCATCAGTGTGGAGCTGAGCGAGAGATTCAAGCAGTATGCGGAAGAGAGGCGGTTGGTGGGAGTGGAGGCCATAATTGGGGCGGCTGGAGCATATCTATCTGATCAGTACCGGGAGGCCCTGGGGAAAATCGACCAAGCGAAAGTCAGGCAAGACCAACTGGACAGGATCTATTTTCTGGTGGGCGGCTATTCCTTCAAGTCCCAAGAACAACCCTATCAATTGGCTCTCTGGGGAAGTGAGGCAGGCAAACTCCCCCTGGAAAAGATACAAATTGGTGATAGTGTGGCGGTGCCGCGGACCCTGGCTGGAGAGACAAGGCTATTTCGCCTGTGTCAGGCAGATAGTCAACTTATGGACCTGTTCGAGTTCGCCAAGGAGTTTCTTCAGAAACAGGCGGAGACAAATCCGCAGATTGGGCCACCTTTCAGGTTCGGCATGGTGACTCCGGCCGGATTTAAAAGGCTTGAGCACCGTTAAGATGATAACCGGTCTTGCCCCGTATAGAATGCGACTGAGGGCGGTTTGTAGGGGGTGAGCGGCCCAGTTTTTGCACTCTGGACACTCACCCAAAGTTGGGCTGAAAGAGATGTCGGAACCATTCATAGTAGATGTCAGTGAAGCTGAGATCAGACGAGAGCGGGAGAAGGCCAGGTCTCTCCGCAAAACGCGGTGGTGGAACCAGAAGCTGTCCCGCGGCACCTGTCATTACTGCGGTCAGCGCTTTTCGCCGGATGAGTTGACAATGGATCACATCGTTCCCATTATTCGCGGCGGCAAGACCACCAAGAACAACGTGGCTGCAGTTTGTAAAGAATGCAACAACAAGAAGAAATACCTTCTTCCCATGGAGTGGGAGGAATATATTAATGGATTCACCACTAGTGATGAGGATGAGTTGTAGAGAGGATTGAGTGGAGCAGATTCAGAAGGAAGAATGACCAAGATCGCGGGTTTCAGGTTTCCGTGTTCAGTGTTCAGGTCTATCACTTCTGACGCCTGACACCTGACACCCTGAGATTTGGTGCTTGGAATTTGTTATTTTGCAATGCTCCACCACTCCATTACTCCAGCATACTGCCGCATGTGAAAAAGACCATTGCAGCCACCTCAGGGGGTGGCTCAAAGCCGGGTCCTTGGGGCCCGGATTCTTTATTGAGTATTCGCCACGGAGGGAGAAACCATGAGTATTGTGCCCGAAGGTGAGAACGTTAGAAAGGCTATCAAGTGGATCTCTGACAAGCGGCAATACGAACCTGAGGATTGCGGCCCTATTTTCAGCATGATCGAGAAGGCAGCTAAGAGGTTCGACCTCTCTCCGAAAGATGAAGAATTCCTTGTTCGTTTCTTTTGCAGCCCCGAACAGACCTGACATATAGGTGAAGTGTCCGAAGGTGACTTTAAAGTTGGTCTAGCATGTGCAGCCACCTAGATCGAGGGCAGGACCCTCCCCAGAATTTTAGCTTGTAATGCATGGAAATGTGAGTACAATAAAAACTCCCCAAAGGTAGTTCAACTCTTACTTTATAAACCGTTCGGGGGTCGTCTAAGGGCAGGACAGGGGTCTTTGGCACCTCTAATCTAGGTTCGAATCCTAGCCCCCGAGCCATTTGACAAAAAACACCCTCCCATCGGGAGGGTGTTTTTTAGTCAAAAGATGATGCGGAGTGGCTTTGCGTGAGAACCTAGCTGTGAGCTTGCCCTGAGTGTAACGAAGGGAATCCTAGCCCCCGAGCCACCAGATGCAAGTTACCAGTTGACCGCTCTCAGTCCCGAAAGCCAAAATCATCAAGCAGTTGCTCTATGACAACAAAGTGGTCCCGAGATACTTTAAGAAATTGGAATCCGGTATTATAGAAGTTTGGATTCACATCCTTTTTGTGCCAAAGACTTTTTGCATCGAAATGTAGCTGTTCCTTGTTTTCCATTCTCTGAGGCAAATCCATTTTGAGCTGAAAGATGGTGTAGGTGTCAATCGGATCTTCGCTGATCAACATTATACCCTCAGCTGTGATGTCGACCAGATGCCCGATCAGGATATTTGTGTTTCTGTCAAATACCCTCAGGTAGTAGATCAAATGCCTTCTATTGAGTTTCCGTTTCTCGTGCACGTTTCAACTCTTTAAATTGGCGGAAAAAAGGTTTCAGGTTTCAGTGTTTAGGTTTCACATCTATTATTCTGACACCTGAACCCCGACACCTGAAGCCCTGAGATTTGGTGCTTGGAGTTTGGGGTTTCATAAGTTTGCAATGCTCCACCACTCCATTACTCCAGCAGACTTCCGCATGAGGGAAAGACCATTGCAGCCCCCTCTGGGGGTGGCTCAAAGCCGGGTCCTCCCTCCGGGCCGTAGGCCCTATGGACCGGAGGCCGGGCTTTGATTCTTCACTATGATGATGACCAATCCAGTACTATGGGCTTGCCGGCAGCCTGTCGTGTGCGCGTCCAGCGGAGCTCAGATCTGGCTGCTTTCTCGCCCTTCATTTCTTTCATGATTTCAAAATAATCTTGTTTAAACTTACTTTTCAATACCTCTGATTGGGGTTTACCTTTTACAGCGTAAACTGTTTGGATGGCCTGGTGGTCAAAGGCACGCCATACTTGTTCGTCTTTCAAAGAAGTAAACTTGTATCCTTCCAGGGTGCTGATAACAGCCTTTGTTTCAAACGTACCTGCCCTCTCGACTGCACTCTTGTACTGGTAGAGGATTGTGTGTGCGGAAGCTGCTGAAGTGGAGGGATAGGATTGATATTTTGAAGCAAACTTTTCCACAAATTCTTTGCCTTTGGGATAATTGTAGATAGTAGGGACCTTCCAGCACCATGGTAGAGCGCCCACCACACCTTCCATCGCTTTTGGCCCGGCACTTTCCGCCATGCCCAGGGTCAGATTTGGAACGACAATATCCATTTTATTTTTTAGACCCATAGTAGTGGCTAGCTTCAGTGCATTGGCCATATCTTTACCGAACAACACTAGAACGAGGACCTCCGCCCTTGACGATCGAGCCTTGTCCAGAGCTTTCTTAAAATCTTCATCCTTTGCACCAGGAAATGGTGTGAGCACTCTTTTATGCCTTTTCTTATCCAATGAGCGACTGAATTTCCTGATCGATGCCTCGGTCGTCCAGCCCCAAGTATAGTCGGCAGTAATGTAAAAATACCTTTTGCCGGAATAATGCTCTTTCAGGTATTCCGATAATACTTTTGCCCCCATCCAGGCGTTGTAACATTCCCTAAACATATACTTGTGAGCTTCAACTCCCGTGGTTGCATTCGAGTAGGTTAGGGTCCCAAAATACAACTTCCCTCTTGATTTTGCCGCTTTACCACCTGCTATTGCCACACTACTAGCCGAACCGCCAAAGATTATTTCGCAACCTTCCTTGTCAATCAGTTCCTCTACATTTCTTTTGGCTAAGTCAGCTTTAGATTTTGAATCTCTGACTATCAATTGAATTTTCCTGCCAAGAATACCTCCAGACTGGTTGATTTCGTCTACTGCCATCTCCGCAGCTCTCAATTGAGCTAACCCTTGGACCGAGTAAGGTCCCGTCTTAGGATAATTCAATCCTATCTTTACAACTTGAGCCTTTGCTGCAGTTGTAAACAGGAAGATACTGGCAACTGCAATTAGAAATTTTTTAAACATTTCCTAACCTCCTTTGAAGAAAGCTTCCTTCCAGCGAGTGTGAAAACCACACTCAGCGAGGCTTTTTGACTGCACCTATAGCTCATTGGGGTGCAGATGGTGCTATTTCTCCCTCGCCCTGTTTTTCAGCAATGACCGCCTCCTGTGAAAACTCACTCTCCTTCTCTTCCTCACCCCCCAGCTTTGATTCCGACTCATCCTTTGCCTCTTCCAATTTGAACACCTCAACAGACACCCGTAGTTTGTCTGCCGTCTCCGCCATGTCTTTCATTGCCATGGCCGTCTGCCTACTCGCTGCGGAGGTCTGAGAACTGACCTCACCCACTTCTTCCATGGTTTTAGCAATATTTTCAGATGCCCTGGCCTGCTGTTTTGAGGCCATGGAGATGGACTCAATCAACTCTGCCAACCGAGTAGAAACTGTCTCAATTTGCTGGAGCTTATTGCGAGCGTCCTCAGCCAGTTCAGAACCTTCAACCACCCGATGGATACTCTCGTCCATACTGGTGCCAGCTTCATTAATTTCACCCTGGATGTTCTTAATCAGGGTTTCAATCTGCTTGGTGGCGCTGGTGGAACGCTCTGACAACCGCTGAATTTCATCGGCCACCACCGCAAATCCTCGCCCTGCATCACCGGCTGTCGCTGCCTGGATGGTGGCGTTCAGAGCCAGAATAGATGTTCGATCGGCAATATCACCGATGAGCTGAACTATGTTCCCGATTTCCTGAGAGCTTTCACCCAAACGCTTGATTGCCCTGCCAGTCTCTTGCACATGTTCGCGGATAGCATCCATGGCTATATTGGTTTTTCCAACCGCATCAGCGCCATCTTTTGCGTGCGCGGTGGACTGCTCCGAAACGGAGGCAGACTGGCCTGCATTTTCAGCAACCTGTTGGATGGAGGTAGCCATTTCGTTAACGGCTGCGATGGTGTCAGTCACCTGCACAGCCTGCATCTCACTCGATTCAGCTAGACTTTCAGTTGCCTTGCTTACCTCATTTGAAGTTAAGCCCACCTGCAGAGTAGCCGTTTTAACAGCCTTGACCACCTGACCTAGCTGTTCAGCCATAAGATTGAACGAATCGGCAATGGCACCGGTCATATCCGCAGTTACCCCAGCACGTTTGGTCAAATCACCCTCGGCCAGACCACTAATCTCCTCCAGGAGTTTCGTGACCGAGGCCTCCATGGCGTCGCGTTCCTCGCGGGTCTGGATGAGGGCCAAAGTGCTATCCAACATGGCATTGAGCGAGGTGGCCATGGTACCCAACTCGTCTTTGCTCACCACCTCGGTGCGTGCCTCAAAGTTACCCATACCGATTTGTGAGAACAGTCCCATTATCCGCTTCACCTGGTTGGTAAGGCCGCCAGAAAGTATCAACGCTACCACTACCACAATTACAGCCGCACCAGCCACCACACCGCCGTTAATCCATGCCAGCTTCGCAACTGGTCGTTGAACTTCTGCCAGCTCAATTTCGGATATCAGTGCCCAGTTGATACCTTTGGGGTTAGCTACAGTTGGCTCTTGTACGGAGATGGCCGACCAGGAACTCAACACCGGGACACCTTTGTAGTTATTAATGGTCTCGGTACCGGACTCACCTGCCAGGGCGCTGCGGGAGGCAACGGTATCTACCATAATATTGGAATTCAGGATCGTGCTTTCCACGCCAAGTTTATCCAAGAAATTAGAGTTATTGCGCCACAGTTTGTCCGGACCCACTAGGTAGGTCTCGCCGGTTTTACCCAAACCTTCGCGCTCCTGCATTACGGCATTAATGTGATCCAGGGACAGTTGCGCAGCCACCACAATCTCCACCTCGCCCTGGTGGATCAGGGGCAGGGCGACGAAGGCGGCAGGTGCTTTATTGGCAGGGGCGTAGCGTTCGAAGTCGGCCATGGCAAACTTCTTAGTGTATAGGACTTCTTTTATCAGCCGGGCCAGGTTGGTGTTATTATAGGAGCCGTTAAGCATGTTGGTTCCCAAATCTGCCTCGTGCTCCACGGTGTAAAAAAGGTAGCCGTCTGGGTTGAACAAATACAAGTCGTAGTAGCCGTAGGCTTCTTTGTAGGTGGTAAAAAAATCTTCAACCTGACCTTCAACATAGGGAGCAAACGCCTCCGCCACTGAGATTTCTGCAAGGATGATCCATTGGAGCCCTTGGATTTCCAGGGGGGCGTAGGCGGAGAGCACCGGTGTACCTTGGTAGTCAGGAAAAATCTTTTGGCCAGTCTTGCCGGAAAGAGCAGCCTGGGCGCCCTCTGTATCCACCACATATGTCGTATCCAGGATGGTACTGTCCTCCACGAAACGAGAGTCTGAACGGAAGAGCTTGTCGGAGCCCACCAGGTAGGTTTCACCAGTGTCACCGAGGCCGGTGCGCTCTTGCATGATGGTATTCATCTGGTCAATGGAAAGCTGAACCATCAAAACGCCTTTTGTCTTGCCGGCTGCCTTTATCGGTGCAGAGACAAACGCCGCAGGCACACCACCCGAAGGCCCGTATGCCTCAAAGTCTTGTATTGCCGGGTCCTTAAGACCGCGGCGAAAAGCCTTGCCTGCTGGACTGTTCCTCAGTTTGCCTCTGTTGAGGTTTTGACCCATGTCGGACTCTTTTTCCACGGTATAGACAACCTGGCCGTTGGCAGAGATAAGGAACAGGTCAACGTAGCCATATTGCTCCGCATATTTGGGCAACCAGGAAGCCTTGTTTTGCTCCACTCTTCTCCATTCAGAGTTGCCGATTTTTCCGGAAGCCCGTTCAAATGACGTCAAGGCTTCCAACACGGCGGGATTCGCGGATAGGGCCTGGACATCGACCAACCGATCTGCAAAATATCTTTCGAGCTGCCCCTTCTTGACGGTACGTACCGAGCGGAGCTGATCGAAGGCCTCCTGGCGCAATACTCGTACCGTTTCAAGCAGCACGTTCATATCGCTTTCACTCTTGTACAAGTAGTTTTCAATTGCTATGACCTTGTTGGCTCGGGCAGCTTCCAGGTTGTCGAAGGCCTTATTCATCAGCGCGTCAGATGACGTATTACGGGAGATAAAGCCCAAGAATACTAATGGAACGAGGGCCAGTACCAGGAGCGAAACCAGCAATTTGTTACGGATACTGCTGCCAATGTTGCCGATGTTTCTTGTCACCTTCTCGGCAATCGCTCTGATCCACTCCGAATCCACCAGACCCTTGAAGAGCCTCTTCTTGGTTCCCATTTGAAACACCTCCTGTGTATCGATATTTTCTTTATCAGTATTTATGCAAACGGTCTGAACCGCACTACCTTGCGCTAGCAGGAAAATCAAAGCTTATTTGCAGATTCTTTGTCGCTTAATCCTTGACAGGCTATTGCCAAAATATAACCTGTCAGCTTGAAGATCGAAACGCGGCTAATCCCACAGGAGCCACAATCTGGGGAAAATCCAACGACTTGATTCCCAAGCAACTGATATTGGAAGTGAGCAATGCCCTCTTGATCCTTAAGCATGTTTTCGAGAATGATCTCATAGTTACCTGGCATTCCACCCAGTTTCGCTCTCGATCTACACAGTGGCCTTTCCTGCCGTATCCTTGCCGATCGGGACCCCGATGGTTCTGCTTATTTCGATTACGCTGGTCGTGCAGCCGGCCTCACCCAGATTGTTGGAGAGGCTCTTCACAACAGCTTGGCAACGTTGTCCAGCAGTTCCACATCTTCGAACGGCTTTGTCAGGTACTCATCCGCTCCCTGCTTCAGTCCCCAAAAACGATCACTGTCCTGGCTCTTGCTGGTTAACATAAGGATTCTGATATCCTCGGTCTGGGGTGAAGTCTTGAGTTGTCGGCACACCTGGAAGCCGTTCTTCTTGGGCAATATGACATCCAAGACAATCAAGCGCGGCTTCTCTTGTACTGCCTTTTCAAGGGCCTCTTCACCATCCACGGCTGTTATGATTCGGTATCCCCTTTCCAGCAGCGGGGCAGTAATAACGCGTAGGTCGGTTGGACTGTCATCAACTACCAGAATTGTATCGTTGGCCATCTTCCCCTCCTTTTTGAGTAGCTAGCGACCAGTGGATAACCCTTCCCCTCACCCTTAGACAAAGGGTCTAGTGATAGGGAATTTAAAAACGCAATCTAGCTGAGGCTGAGATTAGTTGTGCTCGAGAATGCTGTCGTCGAGATGGCGAGAGCCTGGTACCTACTACCAGGAGTGTTATTGGAGATCGTCAGACCGCTTAGCTCGCTTTTATGCCCCTTGCTAGAGTCAAGCCCCTTGTTCAATTGTCGATGCCCCTTTTTTGATCCACCTCCAAGACCTTTTGCCCTTTTGGGTAACCCCATGCCTAACTCCGATCATGCGGACGTTAAGCCGAGCACCTCAAGAGTCTAATTGCCGCTCCCGCCAACCTCATAATCAAAGAGCCCTGCAGGAGCCTTAAGTAAGACTACCGGTTGAGCCTACTTTTTTATGTGCTCATCGATACCCTCTTCCTTCCATACTTTGAGAGTGGCTACATCTTTGGGGTCAATCTTGACACCGATTGCATTGACCGGAACGTCGGACTTTTTCTGAATCTCGATCCAGTTTTTCTTCACAGCAGGATCTAGCGCCATATTTCCTCACCTCCCTCTTGTAATGATCGTTCAAACCTTGTCAGGAGGTCTTCAATCGCTGCAACTTCATAGTGTTCCGGATCTTCTGGGCCCACGACAGCGATGGCCAGGTTGTGGTGTGGGTTTAACAGCGCCTCTTTCGCCAACTGCCGTATGATCTGACTGTCGACGGCATCGATCTCAGCCAGGATTTCCTCCGTCGCAATATGCCGCCCAAAGTAGAATTCCTGCGTGGTGAGGCGACTCATGCGAGTGTGCGTGTTCTCTGCAGCGATGAGATGTTGCCCCCGTATTTGCATTTTGGCTTTCCACAGTTCTTCTTCGTCCACCGCTCTATCGGTGGTGACCAACTTTTCCAGTTCCACCAAAATCAAAGTTAAAACCCGCATGAGATATTCGGGCGCTGTACTTCCTTGGATAACCAACACTCCGTCATCGCGATATGCGTGGTATTCAGAACTGATGAGATGAACCAACCCGCGCTCCTCACGCATCCGACGAAAAAGTCGGGAACTGCTGCCTCCGCCTAGCAGGTTGTTGAGGACGTGCAATCCGTAGCGGTGCCGGTGAGCATAGGGAACAGCCCGGATTCCAACACAGAAGTAGGTCTGTAAGACCTCCATTTGCTCGACTGTCACCCCGGTTCGGTACTCCGCAAGAGCACCCTTGAGCCCTTGGCCCTCTCCCAACATCCGCCAGAACGCATCACGCACCTGAGCGACAAAATCCGCGTGTTCCACGTTCCCTGCCGCCGCCACGATCATTCCGTCTGGTAAGTAGTATTGATGCGCGAAGTAGATTACATCATCGCGTGTCAGCTCCTTAACGGTTTCTGGTCGACCTGCTATTGGGCGCCCCAACGGATGGTCAGGCCAGGCAAAAGCCTTTAGCAGAGCGTTGGCACGATCATGCGGCATATCGCGCCTGGCATCTATCTCACGCAGAATTGCTCCCTTCTCCCTCTCCAAGTTCTGATGGGGGAAGGTGGAGTTGAGCAGAATGTCGCCCAAAAGATCCAAGGCGTATGTGCTGTAGTCATCGAGCACTGTAGCTGCATAAAAGGTGTAATCCCGGGTGGTGAAGGCACCCATCTGGCCACCGGCCGTGTCCATCAGGCGGGAAATCTCCATCACATCCCTGTTGCTCGTACCTTGAAACATGGCATGCTCTACCAGATGTGCCAATCCACTTTTCTCTGGGGATTCAGCTCGGGGGCTCGCTTCTGTCAAAACTCCCATGGAAATGGAGCGCACCCCAGGCATTTTTTCTGTAATAACCCTTATCCCATTCTCCAAAGTGGTTCTGCGATATGTGCTCTCTCCCATAGGATGCATTTATTTTGTGATCAGAACCATGGTCAGTAAACCCCTTCTCCGGTGAGGGAAAATGCTCTTTCTCTCTCTGCTGGCATGAGGAATTATCCAACCAGACTTGCCATCTTATCTACTTCGGCAAAAATGATTACGTGCAATGTCCGTACCAGATAGGGTATCGCTTCGAGGGGTCAGCATTGCGTATTCGCAGCGGTGAGAGCAAAGGGGGCGGTATGGGGCGAAAATTTGATGCATTTTCAGTACTTAGAGAGTCGCTCTCATTTGACTGTCAGCTAGCTTTTCCCCTTTCAGTATATTTTCCATATGGACCACCACAAGGAAACCTTTTTCCCACTCATAGACGCCTCTGATCAGGTGTTCGTGGGACATCCACCCACGGGAAACAGGGGTGCACTCAATGGGAAGAGAAAGCATTTGGATGTTGGGAGCGACTCTGAGAACACCGTGTAAGCCATTTGCGTTGCCACCCCCTGCTTCTGCGATACGAACCACCATTGAGCGGGGGGGCTGCCGGAGGCTTTTGACTTGCAGTCCCAGACACTGCTCCAAAGATATGACCGGAAGGATTCGGTCCCGCCACTCGGCAATGCCCTCTAAGAAAGGCGGTGAAAGCGGGACCGGTTGTACCAATAGCTCCTGGAGGATATCTGCCACTTTGAGTGCGCTGAAGAGAAAATGAACTTGTTTGCCTTTGAACCTGTGGCTCAGAGCTGGAAAGACGATTACTCTGCGGTAAGTAGTTGCTGCCAGGACATCTTTTGCCATTCTTCTAGTCTTTCTGCAGACGGAGTCTTTTTAAACTCCTTCTCGATGCTTAGCTATTCTCCCCAAGCCCTCTGGACTCAGGATCAGGATGAGCTCATCCTCCCTTCTGAGAACCTTCGGAAAACAATCGCGCGGAGGGCCTCTGAAGATAGGAGGAAGCGGCTCAACGAGGTCGTTGTCTACTTCGACCGGCCGGTCCATTCGGTCCACCAACAAGGCGAGATATCTCCCCTGGACTTTAACCAGTATCACTTTTCTATTTCTTGCATCATGTGTGAATGTCGTATCACCCATGATGGCGGCCAAATCATAGATTGGCACTTTTTCACCATCAACCACCAGAGTACCCCGGTTCCTCCAGTCTGCCCCTTTTGCTTGAGGTACATTTGTTGCTTCAATACTCTTGGCCAGGGCCATGTCGAGGCCGAATCTCCTGCCACTTACCTGGAAAAGCACCAGCCTTTGCATCATGAAACTCCTCTCCGTGAGGCTCCTTTTGTTCTATGAGAGCCAGCTGCCAATCTCTGCCGGTGTTCCCACCCGATGTACTATGCCCTTTTCAATCGCCGTTTCCGGCATTGATTGAATAACACATGTTTCAATAGACTGCGCGTAGGTGGTGCCGCCATTCCGCTTAATTGTGAGTAGTCCCTGAGTACCATCGGATCCCATGCCCGATAGGATGACGCCCGTTACCCGTTTACCGAATATCTGTGCAGCTGATTGCATTGTCACGTCAATTGAGGGACGGGCGCCGTTGATCTTCTCGGCCCTACTGATCAAGACGCTACCGTCGGGGCAGATAACGAGATGACAGTCTCCAGGAGCCAATAGCACGGTCCCCGGTGCTAGGAACTCTCCTTGGCAGGCTTCCCTTACAGAAAAAGAAAAGAGCCGATCGAACTGTGCCGCCAGGGTTGTTGTGAACCCTTCCGGCATATGTTGAACAATTACCAGGGCAAAAGGGAAATTGTTAGGTAAAGAACTCAAGAGATCTTTGAGTGCCAGGGGGCCACCGGTAGAGGCTCCTACAATGGCCACACCCGAGATGGTCGGAAAAACCTCAAACCTGGGCTGCGACGATTTCAATGGAATTGAGTTTTCGATCCAGGCTGCTCGTGCCTGCATGGATGGAATCGATCGGATGACTCTGACCTGTGCAGCGGTCTTGACCTTGGCAATGATGTCACGACGAAAAGACTCGGGAGAAATGGTTACACCCGGTGAATATTTTAAGAGAAAATCCACTGCACCAAGCGAAAGTCCTTGGCAGGTCTGCTGCGCAGCCTGTTTCCCCATGCCACTGATAAGCACTACTGGAGTAGGACATTCGGCCATTATGCGGCCAAGTGCTTCGAGGCCACCCTGTACCGGCATGTCCAGATCCAGGGTCAACACATCGGGCTGAATCTCTTTTACCTTCTCCACTGCCGCTTTTCCGTTGTGCACAGTCTTGACTACCTCTATGGATCCATCAGATTCCAGGTAATGAGTAAGTAGTCGGAAGATGAAACAAGAATCATCTGCCACCAATACGCGAATTGATTCAGACATGCTGGATTTGCATCAGGTAATGATTGGTTTTACCCGTAAAAAGAAACAGCAGTCTCAAGACGATCCGATATTGTCTCCTGCCGCGCTTACACTGTGACCGGTTTTTGATGTTCACTCTTCCCCACCAGCCTTACCACAAGGTTAATTAGTTCATGTTCATCATAAGGTTTGACAACAAAGCCCTTTGCCCCAAGGGCGTTGGCCTTCTCCCGGTGCTTGGCCGCGGTCCTTGAGGTCAGTACTATCACTGGGATGTTCTGTAAATGGGGCTGAGCTTGAAGGGCATTCATCAATTCGTAACCGTTCATGCGAGGCATCTCAAGATCAAGCAAAATCAGATCCGGAGTGTCTTCACTCATCCTCTCGAGGGCCTCCATCCCGTCTTTGGCAGTTTGTGACTTCCATCCCTGGCTTTCCATCAGCCCAGAAACCACCTGCCTGATGCTGACCGAATCATCCACAACCAGCACCTTCAACGGCCTTTGTACTGAAAGTTCCTGATCCGGGATGAGGACTTCGGATAACTGAGTCCCGCCCCCTAAAAGCCCTTCAGTGTTCAGGATGGGTACCACGCTTCCATCACCCATGATTGTCGCTCCGGATATTCCTTTGGCATAACGGATGTGTGGACCCAAACTCTTAATTACGATCTCCTGCTGGCCCATAAGGCTGTCAATCACAAGCGCCCCCCGCTTCCCACCACACTCAGCGACGAGCACTAGAGGATTAGCTGCTGCCGGGGCAGCTGTCTCCTCATCACCACGGATTTCGAGGATCTTTGCCAGGTGGAAAAGCGGAAAAAGTTCATCTTCAATCTGGACTACCTCGTCAGGCTCTGTTGTTACCTTTGCCGGATCGACTCTGATGATCTCTCTTATTTCATTTAAGGCCACGGCGAACACTCTTCCACTTACTGTGAACAGCAGAGCTCTCACTGTTGCCAGTGTTAGAGGGATACGAATGACAAACTGGGTACCCTTGCCTGGCCAAGAATGGACGTTTATAGTGCCTTTAAGGTCTTGAATATTCTTCTGGACCACGTCTAGGCCCACTCCACGGCCTGAAACTTCACTGATATCATCACGCGTACTGAAACCTGGATGAAATATAAAAGAGGCCAACTCCTCATCCGTCATCTCATCCAGCTTATCTGCCAGCCCTGCATTGCTGGCGGACCTTCTAATAGCTTGGAGGTTCAAGCCTGCCCCGTCGTCCGTTATACGTATCACCACCTGGTTTCCCTCATGTGAGGCGGATATTTGCATCGTTCCCGAGAGCGGCTTTTCCAAGGCCCGGCGTACCGTAGGCCCTTCAATGCCGTGATCCACAGCATTTCGTAGTAAATGCATCAGAGGATCTGTTATCTTCTCCCAAATCACCTTGTCGAGTTCAATATGCTCTCCCTCTATGATCAGCTTGACCTTCTTGTCAAGGTTACTTGCGACCTCCCTCACCGTTCGCTGCATTCTGTTGGTGATAGTGGCCATAGGGGTCATGCGAATGCGCATCATTTTATCTTGTAGTTCACTGAGAAGGACCTGTTGTCGAGTAAAAGAGGCGTCAAAATCACTAAGTAGATTTGCCAGTTGGGTGCTGATGGCACCCACATCAACGACGGATTCATTAAGGGTTCGAATAAGAAGGTTGAATTCAGAATATCGGTCCAGCTCCAAGGCATCAAATTCCTCAAATTCAGCTCTTTGCAGCATTCCGCCGGCTGATGCGAATGGAACATCCATCCGGGCTCCAACGTTTTGTATGGCCTTCACCTCATAGCCCACTTCTAGATTTCGAGCCACCTCTCGGAGCCGACTTCGGGATATCTCGATTTCACTTACAGCCTCCGAGAAGGCGTCCATCTTTTGCTCGAAACCACTCTGGGCAATAATCAGCTCACCCGCTGAGTTTACGAGGTCATCTACCCGTTCCATACCCACCCTGAGTGTTTTCCTGGGTCGCGACGGTACGTCCGCAACCACCTTTCCGGGAGCTAATTCTTCTAGCATTTGAGGAGCCTCAGCCTCAGGTATGTCTCGAGACTTGAGGATTTCATCCGTACCTACTAGAGGTCCAGGCTCTACGGCCGGGGTGTTTATTACCTCCGGCGTGGGTAACTGTGCCATGATTTCTTGAAAATGGGCTTTTAGGGAATGTACCTTCGAAGACTCTACTTCTTGAGGTGTCGCTACGAGAACGGCTAGCACATCTGCCGACTCCAGCAGTGCGGTCAGTATTTCTGGCGTGATTTCGACTGCTTTCTCGTAGAGCCAATCCAGAAGATCCTCCATCTCATGGGCCCATGAAGAGACCTCGGGCACACCCACCACGGCTGCCGCCCCTTTAAGGGTGTGGACAGAGCGTCTGAGTTGGCGTATTATCTCTTTTTGGGATGCCGATATTGCTGTAGGCTCGCTGACTTGAAATTCGAGGGTATTTAGAAAACGGCCCACATCCTCCAGGTGTTCTTCAGCTTCCTGATAGAAGTCATCCATGATGTCCGGAAAAGGTGCACTGGACTGTCCTTCAGATGGGATCTCTGTTCCGCTCCTTTCTGCCGTTTGGCCTACAGCATCCTCCAGGTCTGGAATAGAAGCCAATAGAGGTTTCAAGATCTCCTCATCGCCTTCTACTGGAAGACCACGCAAACGCCTGAAACCAATCACTGTCTCTCTGAGCATTTCATGCTCATCCAGTCCCCCCTCGAAGAGCCCTCTACAGTATTTTTTGAAGTGATCGATGGTGAGGGACATCATCCGGAAGATCTCATCGGTAAAGGCAAGCTCTCCAGAAATGAGGTCTTCCAACGATTCTTCCATCTGATAGGCAATGTGACTCAGGCTGGAAACTCCCATCAATGAGGCCGCCCCTTTTATAGTGTGTACCAACCTGTGGAGTTCCTTGAGAACATCTTTCTGGTCCGGATTATCCTTAAGGGATTCCACGCCTTCTGTCATGGAGGGAAGATAGCTCTCAACCTCTTCGGCGAAGCCTCTCAAGATCTCATCACTCGTGGATCTGGACATTTACGGCCTCCTGGTTCCGTTTGTAAACCAGAGTGTCTTTGAAGGGAACAACTTTGGCTCCATCTACCACAACGCCCAGGGTTTCCGCAGAGGTCAGGAAAAGATAACCTCCCGGATTAAGATACTTCAGCAACATCATAATTGCTCTGGCCCGCTCTCGAGCCCTGAAATAAATAAGAACGTTTTGGCAGAAGATTACATCTTGCATGCAAATCCCATAGCTTCCTGGATCGTTCAGATTCATGTAGCTGAAATGGACGTTTTTTCTGATATTTTCTTTGATCCGATATCGAAGCTTATATCTTATGAGTTCGTCGTCATCTGATGATTTGGGATTACTGCCCATCTCCCTTACAGTGAAATATCTGTTTCTGAGAGAGGGGTGTATATCTCGCAGATCAGAGAAGGCGTATTCCCCTTTCTGTGCCCTTGCCAAAGCACGATGGCTGATATCTGTACCAGTTACCCGAACCCTAATTTCTGCCTCTTCACCAAAAACTTGAGCGAAGGCCACGGCGAGAGAATAAGGCTCCTGCCCCCTAGCGCAGCCAGCACTCCAAATTGACAGGCAAGGGTTGGCACATGCCAGGCTTTTGCGCCCGAGTTCTGGAAAGACCTTATCCATGAGGGCTTCGAACGTTGGCATGTGTCTAAAAAAGCTAGATTGACAGTTAACCAAAACCTCTATCAACTGCTCCCATTCCTGGTTACTCTTGTCTTTTTCTGTCACATACCTGTAATAGTGTTGATATGTATCAACAGAAAGCCCTTTCATGCGATCCCATAGGCGCCTTTCCAAGAAATCTATCTGACTCTCTTTGATGTAGAGCCCGATTTCCTTGTGAATGAAGTTACGCCACTGGAGGTAGTCATCCCCACCCATCTGTGGTCTTTTAAGTTTTTTGCACAACGCGAATCCCGCTAGTTCTTCTCAGGCTGATCAAAGGTCAGTCATACGCGGATGCGCAAGCAATCTGTCCACATCCAGTATATTCAGCAATTTCTCTCCTGAGACGACCACTCCTGAAAGAAAGCTTGAGATCTCTCCGCTGCGGTATGGGTTGGGCTGCACATCGGTCTCTTGGCCATCCAGAGAGATAATTCCCATGATACTGTCGACTATTATTCCCACTTTTAAGTCTTGGTTATGTATGATTATTAGATGGCTTCCGCGACTTGCCCCGGGTGATGACCTGCCGAAAAACCTTTTCAGATCCAGAACGGAAACAATCTCTCCACGTATGTTACTGATACCCAGAACCCAATCTGGCAGGTTGGGCAACGGTGTAATGTCTGGCCGGTGGCCTACCTCTAGTGCAGTAAAGAGTGGAATAGCCATGAAGATGTCATCCAACAGGAACCTAACGTATTTCCCGTGATCGTCGGACTGTTGATCCCCTGGCTTGACTATTTCTTCCCCTTCCTTGCGATTGGAATCAAGCGTTTGACCGATCTTACCATCAAGCTCTGATATCAGTTCCTCTAGGGGAGCGGTATCAGCATCTTCTTCCAAACTCGTCTCAGGTTCGAAGACCTTCTCTGCCGTCTCGATAGCAGCCACCTCTAGAGTCTCGGCAACATCTGCCTCCAGGGGAGCGGTATCAGAATCTTCTTCCAAACTCGTCTCAGGTTCGGAAACCTTCTCTGCCATCTCGATAGCAGCCACCTCTAAAGCCTCGGCAACATCTGCCTCCAGGGGA
>CBFDBW010000001.1:0-32480 GCA_965603145.1 uncultured Syntrophobacterales bacterium | reverse complement strand
CAAGCGACGGCCGGTATCAGCCGAAATAATCCCGCCTCAGTCGGCCTGCCGTCGGAGAAAGGTTGGGATTTCCAGCTCGTCCTCGTCTATGGGAAGATCTTTGTAACTCATGGGGCGGCTGTGTTCAGTCGCGTTATCCTCAATCCTCCTATTATGGCGCAAGAAGGTGGGAATTTCCAGGTCGTCGTCACGGCGAGACCCTTGGATAACTCCCAAGTCGGGTTTGGGTCTGACGTCGACTTCACCGATTCCGGTGGCGATAACGGTAACCCTCAATTCGTCACCAGCTCTCTGATCCAGCACCGTGCCCCAGATAATATTGGCATCTTGGTGGGCCTCTTTCTGGATCAGTGATGATGCCTCTTGAACCTCGTCGATGGTGAGGTCCAGTCCGCTGCTGATGTTCATGAGCACACCCTTGGCACCGCTTATGGACACATCCTCCAACAGAGGACTGGAAATGGCTTTCTGAGCCGCCTCAGTGGCCCGATCTTCACCACTAGACATGCCGGTGCCCATCAAAGCCATACCCATCTCACTCATGATTGTCCTGACATCGGCAAAATCTAGATTGATCAAGCCCGGGACGGTGATGAGATCGGAGATGCCCTTCACGGCAAAGAGCAGCACGTCGTCCGCTTTTTTTAGCATTTCCAGGAAAGTCGCCTTTTTTGCCGCCAGGCTCAAAAGACGGTTGTTGGGAATTGTAATGATGGTATCCACCGTCTCCTGGAGCTCTTTGATACCTTTGTCGGCCGTCTTCATGCGCTGACGTCCTTCAAAGTTGAATGGTTTGGTCACCACTGCCACGGTGAGCGCTCCGATTTCCTTGGCGATCTGAGCAACTACCGGTGCACCACCAGTCCCGGTGCCTCCGCCCAGTCCGGCAGTCACGAAGACCATGTCAGTGCCATCCAAGGCCTGCCGAATCTTGTCAGCGTCCTCCAGAGCGGCACTGCGACCGACCTCGGGGTTGGCCCCGGCTCCAAGCCCCTTGGTAATGTTGGCTCCCAGTTGGAGCTTGGTGTGAGCCTTGGAAACTTCCAGGGCCTGGGCGTCGGTGTTAGCGGCGATGAAATCAACTCCCATCAGACTGGCGTTGATCATATTGTTGATAGCGTTACCGCCACCACCACCTATGCCTATCACTTTGATCGTGGCTCCGTTGTCACTTTCAACAAACTCGAACATCATGATCCACCTCCTGCATTAGAGCGTTTCAAACATCTTCACCGGCGGCAATTCACGAGCCCTTGCCTTGTCGCCGACGGGCGAAGAAGACAAACCCCATGGTAAAAACAACAAAACAGCCCATACATACAAAGAACATGGTCAAAACGAAGTAAAGGTCCGACGTAGTCATCACAGCCCCCTTAAGTTTGCAAGTCCACGTTATAGTCGGTCACAAGACTTACAGACTCACAGGAAATTCGAAATCCTAAGCACGAAGCACGAAACAGATCCGAATGTTCAAAATTCTCCTTCGGAGTCCCCACCCTCCGGGCGGGGCCCTGGTTTCGATATTCGGATTTCGAATTTGAGCACATTCGCTTTCCCCTTAGTGTTGACCGCCCTTTTAGCTTGAGTAAATTAGCGTTTCTGGTTTGCCTAAACGATATCACTAAACCATTTCCGCATCCGATCGACCAAGCGGTTGAAAATGTTGTTTTGACGGATGCGGAACAATTTTCTGGGTGTGGCGTTGGCACCGTAAAGGACCAACCCTACTCCAGTGGCGTACATGGGGTTTTTGACCACATCTGCCAGGCCACCGATGTCAGTGGGTAGGCCAGTGCGAACAGGAAGGTTGAATACCTGCTCGGCCAACTCCGCAAGCCCCGGTAGCAAAGAGGAACCCCCGGTAATTACCAGACCGGAAGCCACAAGGTCCGAATAGCCGGATCGAAGTAATTCCCGTTGCAGCAACGAACAGATTTCTTCCACTCGTGGCTCCAAAATCTCACCCAATATGTTTCTGCTGAGCACCTTTGCCTTGCCACCTCCAACACTCGGCACCTGGATAGTCTCGTCCTTTTGAATCATGGCAGTGAGAGCACAGCCGTAGCGCTGTTTGATTTTTTCTGCCTCTTCCACCGGGGTTCTCAATCCCACCGCAATGTCGTTGGTAAGATTATTGCCACCCAGGGAGAGAACCGAGCTATGTCGTATACTGTGTTCTGAAAAGATGGCCAGATCCGAAGTGCCTCCACCAAAATCCACCAGGGCCACGCCCAACCTACGCTCTTGGGGGTTCAGTACCGCTTCTGCTGAGGCGAGGGACTCCAAAACAATGTCACAGACGTCAAGGCCGGCACGTTGGCAGCATTTGACGATATTCTGGGCTGAGGTAACAGCACCGGTGACGATGTGAACCTTGGCCTCCAAGCGCACGCCTGACATGCCCAGAGGGTTTTGAATACCGCCCTGGTCGTCGATCAAATATTCTTGCGGAAGAATATGAATAACTTCTCGATCAAAGGGTATTGCCACTGCTTTGGCAGCATCGATTACCCGGTCAATGTCTTGCTGGCTTACTTCACGGGTCTTCACGGCGATTACACCATGGCTGTTGACCCCCTCGATATGTCCACCGGCAATACCGGCGTAAGCCGCATTGATTTCACAGCCCGCCATTAACTCGGCCTCTTCCACTGCTCGTTTAATTGAATTCACTGTGCTTTCAATGTTGACCACTACACCCTTGCGCAAGCCATCAGAAGGATGAGTGCCAATTCCCACAATATCTATTCCTTCAGGGGTAGCCTCACCAACCACGGCGCAAATCTTGGTGGTGCCAATGTCAAGTCCCACAATCAAAGAATCCTTTTTGGCCATGTTTAAACCCCCTTTTGTTGAGATCGGTTTTGCTTGGGAATCTTGAAACGTCCTCTGACAAAGACCCGATTTCCGTGGCTGAGATCAATCCCTCTTAACTGGGTCTGAAGTTCTTTTTTCTCCAGATAGCGCAACACCTTTTCAAGCTTGGCTATCCTGATGCCATAGTCTTTGCTGCCGAGGTCGACCTGAATTCCACCTCGGGCGGTAAAAAAGCTGAGCCCTGCATTCTTGTTCCACCTGATCTCAGAGATGAGTCGCCAGGGTAATTTCAACTGAGTCTCTCGATAGAGATTTTCAAGGAGAACGGTAAACTCTCGAGGCAGGTTGCAGCCTGAGCCGAGGGTTCCAGGGTCAAGTCCTGTAATAATAGGCAAACCGGCATGTTCGCTCGGCACGGCCCGGGCGAAACAAGTGCCCTGCTGGTCTGCCAGGTAGAACTGATGCCCCTTGACCAGGGCCACCGGCTTACGTTCCTCAATCTCTATACGAATCCGATCTGGGATCTCGCGGCTAATAGCGGCGGCCGCTATCCAGGGATGTTGTGTAAGCCTATTTCTTACCCCGTCTAGATCCAGGGAAAGAATGTTGACCCCAGATGGGATCTCGGCTTGTTGAATGACAGCTTGAGGGTCCAGCTGCTGACAGCCATTCACCTGGATCCGGGTGACCTGCAGTAGCGGTGAAGTGAGTAGAGCACGGTAGCCAACAAGGCACAGAACACTCAAGGCAACAAAAACAAGAAGGACAAGAAATATCTTAGCAACCAGGCGCAATCGTCGGTACAACTGCAGACGTTTGTTCCGGTAGCTATTCTTCTTGCTCTTTACCTTTATGGCTTCAAATGGCAGCGAAATTTGCATACGGCCCCGACAATCAGGTGTTATGGTTATTGCCAACGACTTCGATTTCCAGTTCTAGTTGGACGCCAAATTCTTGCGCCACCTTTTCCTGGGCGAGTTGAATGAGAGCCAGGATATCACTGGCCCGTGCCTGGCCCCGGTTTACGATGAAATTGGCGTGCTTTGTAGAAATTTGGGCATCGCCAACGCGCATACCTTTTAAACCCGCGGCCTCAATGAGCCGACCGGCAAAGTCCCCTGGGGGATTTTTGAACACCGAGCCAGCTGAGGGAAGGCGCCATGGCTGTTTCTCCTTTCGAGTATTAAGCAAGGCGCGAATCTTGTCTCGAATGTGCTCTCGAGAGCTGGGGGTAAGAGAGAACTCAGCTTCAAGAACCACAGAGTTTGGCGGCAGTTCTAGGCTGCGGTACGAAAAGCGGAGTTGAGATCCGAATAGCCTGCTCAGGGCGCCGTCAGCAAGAAGAAGGAGCACCGCTTCACAAACATCAGCCATTTCTCCGGCGTGAGTACCAGCATTCATTCGCAGAGCACCCCCCACCGAACCGGGTATGCCGGCAATAAACTCGAGGCCGCTGAGAGCTTCTTTCAGGCAGAAGCGAAGAAGCCTGTTGAGACGCATTCCCGCACCTACTTTCACTCTTCCCGCGGAATCCATGTGCTCTATTTGAGAAAAGCCGCTCTCCAGGCTGATAGCTGTAGCCCGGCTGCCACCATCCCGCATCAGAAGATTGGTTCCACGCCCAAGAATGAAGTAGGGATGATGATTTTTGTTCAGCACCTGGACGGTGGTTTGCAGCCCTGCCAGATTAAGAGGACGGAGGAGGCAGGACACCGGCCCCCCCACGCGCAGCGAGGTGTGTCCTGTCAGCATCACATTCCAGTCGACTTCAACTCCGTCCAGGTGCTGAAGCTGTTTTTTCAATTTAGCTTCCATGGTCATTGATTATTTTGCATTTCACATTTCAAATTTATCATTTCTCATTTCAGTGAAATGCGTTTATGGTTTTCATTGCTCAATGGGCAATGATAAATCCGCAATGCCAGATGAGAAATGTACCCGCTGCCAGCTTTATCAACTACTCGCTTCCCTCTTTTTCCTGCAATTGTTTGAGCAACGCTTCCCCTGTTTGCCAAATGTTACCTGCTCCAAGGGTCAACACAACATCTCCCTCCCGCACTTCTTCCACGAGAGACGGCACCAGGGCCAGGTGATCTGGGATGTATCTGACATTGCCATGTCCATGTTCTTGAATGGCAGTTGTCAGCTTTTCTGCATGCACCCCTGGAATAACCGGTTCACTGGCAGCATAGATCTCGGTGACAATGAGAACGTCCGATTGATAAAAGGCAGTGGTGAAATCCTGGAACAGGGCTTTTGTGCGGGTGTAGCGGTGAGGCTGGAAAAGCACAAAGCGGCGCCGCCCCGGAAATGATAAGGCCATTGTTTTCAGCACTGCCTTTATCTCGGTGGGATGATGGCCGTAGTCATCGATTACGGTAACGCCATTGACGTCACCTTTGATTTGAAAACGGCGCTGCACACCGGTCATTTCCTGTAGACCGCGGCAAATAGCGGGGAAGGGAATTTCCAGGTCGTGACCGACCGCCACAGCCGCCAGGGAATTCAGGGCATTGTGCCGCCCGGGGATGGGCAAACTGACCTTTCCCAATTCCTGACCGCGATAGAAAGCGCGATAGGAGACATTCATTCCATCAAAGGCAAGGTCACGGGCTTGGAAATCAGCCTGCGCTGAGAAACCATAGGTGACCAGCCGCTTCTTGATCCGAGGCAAGAGGCCCTGAATGTTTTCATCCTCGAGACAAAGGATATTGAGTCCATAAAATGGGACCTGGTTGATGAATTCGAGAAAAGTCTCTTTGATCGCATCCAGGTCTTTATAGAAATCGAGATGTTCAGTGTCGATGTTTGTTACCAGCGAAATGGTGGGAGAATACAGAAGAAAGGTGCCGTCGCTTTCATCCGCTTCCGCCACCACAAAGTCGCCCTGGCCAAGCTTGGCATTGGTTCCCCATGCATTCAGACGACCACCAATGATCACGGTGGGATCTAGACCGCCCTCTGCCATCACCGTACCCACCATGGAGGTAGTGGTCGTTTTGCCGTGAGCTCCTGCAATCAAAACGGCGTACTTGAGCCGCATAAGCTCGGCCAGCATCTCGGCCCGACGAATAACTGGTATGTGGTAGTCCATGTTGGCCGCAGCCACCTCAGGGTTGTCAGAATCAATGGCAGAGGAAACCACCACAGCGTCAGCACCGGCTACCTGCTGGGGCTGATGGCTGTAGGAGATCGTTGCCCCTAATGTTTCAAGCCGACGGGTAATTTCGGTCTCCTGGATATCGGAGCCACTGACCTGGTGGCCGAGGTTGAGAAGCAGTTCAGCAATACCGCTCATACCGATGCCACCGATGCCAACGAAGTGAATATGATAAGAACGTTTGTACATTTTTCAGTTTAGTCAGCTAAGAAAGTCCTCATAAAATCTATTCTTGACAGTGTTTTTCCAAAATTTTAGACAAGTTAGGCATTTCTTTTGCTCCGCCTCCTTCTGGCCTGCGGATTCAGCCAGTTCCCCGTGTACCAGCCTCGGGACTGCTCCTTGGCGTAGCTACTTATATTCATGAGAATTCCCATGGCTGCCAGGTTGGTGAGCAGAGAACTGCCGCCGTAGCTTATGAAGGGTAGCGGCAGCCCTTTGGTGGGCAGCAGCCCCATGACCACCGCACTGTTAATGAGTGCTTGGAGCCCGATTACCAGAGTCAGGCCGAAAGCCAGGTAGGTGCCGTAGCGGTCGGGTGCTCGCAGGGCGATTTGCACCCCCTTGTAGATCAACAGACCGTAGAGGAGGAGGACAATGGCAATGCCCACCATCCCGGTTTCTTCGCCAATTACCGCCAGAATAAAGTCAGTATGTGGTTCTGGCAGATAGAAAAGCTTTTGCTGGCCGGAACCCAGACCAACTCCTAACGGACCACCTGAGCCGAGAGCAAATAATGAGTGCAGGAGCTGGAAACTGGTATCGCTTGGATCTCGCCATGGGTTGATAAAAGCCAATAGCCTTTCCAAGCGGTAACTTGTCTGGGCTATGGCCAAAGCCAGAAGGGGAATGAGGGCCAGGCCTGTGGCCAGTAGAAAGCGCAAACGTACACCGGCGACGAAGAGCAAAAGAAAAACCAGGGCCGCAAAGGTTATTGCAGTTCCCAAATCAGGTTGCATGAGCACCAGGCCAATAAAGACTGCTGAAACCAGAAGGTGTGGTACATACCCCACACTGAACTCTTGGATCCGGTCCTTCTTTTTGGCCAGGGAGTAGGAAATGTAGATGATGAGTGTCAATTTGGCAAATTCTGCCGGTTGTACAGAGAGAGGGCCCAGCCGCAGCCAGCGCCTGGCACCCCCAACCCGATGGCCTACCTGGGGCAAGAGCACAAGAAGAAGACTTAACAGGCTCACCCCAAGGATCACATAGACAAGGCGGCGATACACAACATAGGGCAAATTCTTGCTTACGATCAGGACGGCAAGCCCAATCAAGGAAAAAAGGATCTGTCTCTTGACAAAGTACATGCTGTCGCCAAAACGCTGCTGAGCCATGATGGAACTGGAACTGTAAAGCATCACAAGTCCAATACCCATCAGTGCAAAGGTAACGAACAGGAGGACTAGATCGTAGCTGTTTTTCTGTTCCTTTTCTCCAGCCATGCTGGCAAAACCTCTAGGTGATTCTAGCTTTCAGATTGAACATTTTGTCTTGCGTATTGCTCATTGATTATTTCTCAATTGTGGGCGTTGAGTTTTCTTTTGTTCCTGCCCGCAGAGATCCAGGGACAACTAGTCGTTTCATCAAACACTTCCATAGCGGTGAATTTATGGACCAGAGAACGAAAGTGGTCGCCCCTGGCCTTATAGTTCTCATAGTGGTCAAAACTCGAACATGCGGGAGAGAACAAGACCACGTCGCCTGGCGCAGCAGCGCCCAGGGCTACCGGGATCGCAGCTTCCATGTCGTCCACCACCACCGTGCAAGTGAGATTGCCCAAAGTCTTGGCCAATCGAAATCGAGCTTCACCCATGAGCACGAGCATTTTCACGCGTTGGCGAACCAAACCAGTAAGAGGATCGTAGGAGCCTTCTTTGTCGCGCCCCCCAGCAAGGAGGATGATGGGCGCGGTGAAGGTTTCAAGGGATCGGACCACTGAATCCACATTGGTGGCTTTGGAGTCATTATAAAAGCGGATGCCGCGCCAGTGATGAGCCAGTTCCAGGCGGTGCGGCAGCGGTTTGAAATTGTCGATAGTCTTCTGAATGGCCTCAGGCTTGGCCCCCATGCAGGTGGCAGCAAGTACCGCAGCCATAAGATTTTGCTGGTTATGATTGCCCACGAGTTGCCAACGCCGCAGGTCATAGCGACGCACCGGGCTAGGCATTACCCGACAGACCAGCTGTTCTGACTCTAGGTAGGCGTGGGCTGATTGCTTGGACAGGCTAAAGTTGAGTTGACGACTGCGGATGGTACAATGCACTCCGATCAGGGGGTCACGGGCGGGGACCACCGCAATATCATCCGCTGTTTGATTGGAAAAGAGTCGGCACTTGCTTTCCACATAGTCAGAAAAAGAGTCATAACGATCCAGGTGATCTTCGCTGATGTTCAGCAGCACTGAAACCTGGGGGTGAAAGGTATCCATGGAATCGAGCTGGAAGCTGCTCACTTCAACCACTGCTACTTCAAAGTCTTCTTTTTCTCGAAGTAAATTGACGAGAGGGTTACCGATGTTGCCTCCCACAAAGACGCGCTGGCCGCTGTGATTGATCATGTCACCCACCAGTGCTGTCGTGGTGGTTTTGCCATTGGTGCCACTTATGGCTACAATAGGCAGCGTGAGAAAGCGACTCGCCAGTTCCAGTTCACCGATAATCGGAACGGACTTGCTCCTGGCCTCTTGCAACTGCGGTAAGTTCAGAGGAACACCAGGACTGACAACGATGAGATCCGCATCGGTGAACAGTTCCGCGGGATGGCCTCCCAACGCCAATGAGCATCCCAGCCTCAAGGCAGAGTCCGCCGCCGGGCCCAAGTCTTCAGCCGGGAGATGGTCGGTAATGGTAACGCGAGCTCCTTGGTCCAGAAGGAACTCGGCAACAGCCAGACCCGTGCGAGCCAGCCCGACAACCAGTACGTTTTTATTCCCCAGATCTTCCATGAGTGCTCTTCTAGTTAGTTTCCATCCGGAAACTCCTCATGTCATTCTGAGCCCTTCGGTGTACTCAGGATAAACTCCGCGAAGAATCTCTGCGGATCCAGTAACTATGAGATTCTTCGTCGTCCCGCCCCAGCGGGACTCCTCAGAATGACACCCATAAACGTGGTTTCCGGATGGGCACCGGTTAGCAAAATCTTTGATTATCTTCTAGGCAGATTCATCACTCCAACCTGCGACAGGTACGGAGACCCGCCCTACGGTAATTTATTGCAAAAATTTTAGACATTTTAGGTACTTTAGCTCACTTCAGACATCTACCTTTTGTTTCTCAAACTCAGATAGAAGAATCTCAACTACCTTTTCCATCCGCATTCCCCGCGAACCCTTCACCAGCAACCAGTCACCGGCAGCCAGCAGGCTGCGGACCTGCGTTGCCATTTCCTGATGATCACTGACCTGGGTCATACGGTCGCTACTCATTCCAGCCTCAGCAGCACCGGCAAGTAGATGAGAGGCTTGTTCACCCATGGCCAAAAGGTGATCAACCCCTTCCCTGGTCACGATGACGCCCACCTGCCGGTGAAGGGCCGAGCTATCCTCTCCCAACTCCAGCATGTCGCCCAGAACGGCGAAAGTTTTGCCTTGCTTCTTAAGGTGTATCAATGTTTCTAAAGCGGCGGTCATGGAACCGGGATTGGCATTGTAACTGTCATTTATTATGTGGATGTCGCCAGGAAGAGTGAGTATTTCCATTCGTTTGTCAAGAGGACGAAACTCTGCCAGGGCTGCGGCAATGGTGCTTGATTGAAGATTTACAGCACAGGCGACAGCCGCGGCTGCTAGCGCATTATTGATGTGGTGGCGGCCAAGCACCGGCAGGTGTATCTCAAGGGTTTCCTCCTCCAGTTTCAGGAGGAAACGGCTGCCGTCAAGGTCCATAGAGACGACCCGCTCCAAGGTTATGTCGGCAGGACCGCCCGCTGTTGAGAATCTCACCTGACGGCCAGCGAAAAGGGAAGCCACATCCATGACCCTGGGGTCATCCATATTGACCACTATGGTTGCGGTCTCTTCCATACCAGCGAAAAGTTCCCCTTTGGCGGCCTGAATCCCCGCCAGGCTTCCCAACCCCTCCAGATGGGCCGGCTGGATATTGGTAATCATTCCCACCTCTGGGCGGGTTATTTCGGTCAAGCGCTCGATTTCTCCTGGTTGATTCATTCCCAGCTCTATCACCGCTGCCTGATGGCTGCTGTTTAGTTTCAACAAGGTGAGTGGAACACCCACCAGGTTGTTGAAGGTTCCATGATTCTTGAGAACCTTCCAAGATCGGCCAAAGATAGCCGCAACCATCTCTTTGGTGGTGGTCTTACCATTAGAGCCAGTAATCGCCACCAGCGGGATGGGATAGCGGCGGCGCCAGAACTCAGCCAGGTCCCCGAAAGCACGGAGAGTATCAGGAACGCCCACTACAGGGATCTTCAAGCCCTGAAGCCCAATCGTTTCTTGCTCCTCCAAGGCCACGACCACACCAGCGGCACCACGGCTTACGGCCTGCTTGAGAAACTGATGACCGTCAAATTGTTCTCCCTTCAGGGCTACAAACAGGTCACCTCGATCCAGGGTGCGACTGTCAGTGGAGATTTCGCTGAAACTTTGCTCTCCACCCTGCACCAGAAGCTGACCTCCGGTGGCCTCCAGGACCGCATCCAGAGTCCAAGGATTTGTCAATTCGTCATTGCTCATTTCGCATTTCAAATTTATCATTTCTCATTTTGGCGAAATCCGCTTATGGTTTTTATTGCTCATTGAGCAATGAAAAATGCGCAATGCCAGATGAGAAATGTACCCGCTGCCTACTGCCTACTGCCTGCTGCTTCCTTCTTCTTCCTTTCCTCCAGTGCTTGGGCCGCAACAAGCCGATCATCGAAGTCAATGCGTTTGTTTCCGAGAATTTGATAGTTCTCATGGCCCTTGCCGCCGATGTAAACCACATCTCCTTCTTGGGCATGCTCGATTGCCACCCGAATAGCTTCACTGCGGTCCACTACCAGGGTGTAGCCACGCCTACAGTTGTCACCACATTGGGCGAGGGAGGAGAACAGGGGGAGGCCCTGGGTGCGAACTCCCGCTTCGATGTCGGCCATGATAGTGTCCGGGAGCTCGCTTCTGGGATTGTCTGAAGTAATCACCAAGAGGTCGGCCCTTCGCGCTGCAGCTTCTCCCATAAGTGGTCTTTTGGAACGATCACGATCCCCCCCGCAGCCAAATACGCAAATAATCTTTCGAAACTCAAGTTCTCGCAGAGAGTCCAGAGCTTTCTGCAAGGCGTCCGGAGTATGGGCGTAATCCACCAGAACCTGAAAGCCCAGATCGCTGGGAACGGCCTCCAGTCTTCCCGGCACTCGGACCAAGGATTGCTCGCCGTCACGGATTGCCTCCAATGGCATACCGAGGCCCACGGCCACGGAGGTTGCTGCCAGCAGGTTATACAGGTTCAACCGCCCAATCATGGCAGAGTGAACCTCTAGTTGACCTTCGGGCGTGTGGAGTAAGGCCTTGACCCCGGATGAATCGCACTGAACCTTGTCAGCTCGAATCTCAGCGTTGGCTGCCAGACCGTAGCGTAGCAGCGGGCCGTTCACTTGAGAGCACAGTTGCTGACCCCAACGGTCATCCCAGTTGATGACTGCAAGTGGTGGTGGCTCCACCTGTGTCTGAAGAATGTGTGAGAACAGCCGGCTCTTGGCCGCAAAGTAGTTTTCCATGGTGCCGTGATAATCCAGGTGATCTTGGGACAGGTTGGTAAAAAGACCAACAGCGAAACGGGTGCAGTCCACACGGTGCATGTCAAGGCCGTGAGAAGAGACCTCCATGACCACGTGGGTAACTCCAGCGTCAACCATTTGGTTAAAGGTCTGCTGGAGGTCGAGGGACTCTGGAGTGGTAACGGGTGCTGGCTGCAGATAACCTGGATAGCGAATGTTTACTGTTCCTATAACTCCCACTCGATGGCCGCAGGCTTGTAGGATGGACTCGAGCAAGTAAGCGGTAGTGGTTTTGCCGTTGGTCCCGGTGATGCCAATAACCGTGAGCTTGTGGGAAGGAAAACCGTAAAATCGGTTTGAGATGTGGGCCAGGGCCGCCCTGGAATTGGCAACCCTGATGACGGTTATTCCAGATATGGGCTCCTGTGGTTTTTCCACAACTATGGTTTGAGCACCCCGGTCAATGGCCTGATGGACAAAATTATGACCATCGCTTTGCGTTCCCTTTATGGCCACAAAAAGACTTTCTTCCGAGGCCTGGCCGCTGTGGTAGGTAAGAGCGCGCACCTGACGCTGCAGGCGCCCGTGCACCTGGAGAGTGGCAAAATCCTGAATCAGGTGTTCCAACAGCAATGTTTCCCCCTAGTCTGCTGCCAGGATGAGGCTGCAGGAGCTGATCGTGCTGAGATTTCTGCCCGGTTCAGGGTTTTGTCCCACCACCCTACCGCTGCCGTGAATATCGAACGAACCGGTGAAGTTCTGCAATCGATCAATTGCAGCTCTCAGGCTGAGGCCGGTAAGATCAGGCATTACCGTTGGCTGGTTGCTTTGTCTCTGACCATAGGCAACCGGTTGCAGGGTCGCAGGCGACTGCGATGGCGATCCAATACTGTCCAGGGTGGCAACATTCTTACCTTTGTTCTGCGTTTTTTCCGGGGGTACCTGGAGGGCGTGGAGAGTCTGCTGGGCGATACGACGAAAGGCAGGAGCTGCCACCACCCCACCATAATAACCCTTCTGGGGCTCGTTGATCACCACCACCACGAGGATTTTGGGATCTGCCACCGGTGCGAAGCCCACAAAGGAGGCAGTGTAGCTATCGTCCTCATAGCCGCCACTCTTGCGGCTACTCTTCTGAGCGGTTCCTGTTTTGCCAGCCGCCTGATACTGGGCGAGCGCAGCCCGAGCCCCGGTGCCTCCAGGTGTGAGTACATCCGCCAGCAGGTCCTTGAGCCGCTCGGCAGTGGCCGCACTTATCACCCGGCGTACTACCCTGGAATTGTTTCGCCGGACTACTCTCCCTTGTGCATCCAGCACCTCCTTGATCAGGAGAGGTTGCATCAGCAGGCCATCATTGGCTACAGCGCCCAGGGCCATAGCAAGTTGGGTGGCAGATACTGACAGGCTTTGACCAAAACTGGAGGCGGCAAGATCCACCGGGGTCCACTCGTCGGGCGGGCGGATCAAACCGGCAGTCTCGCCCGGCAGGCCAAGTTCGGTAGGAGCGCCGAAGCCGAAACCGCGAATGTAATGGTAAAAGCGGCTCGGACCAAGTTTTTCTGAGACTTTAGCAGCCCCGATGTTACTGGAAAAACGCAGAATTTGCGCCAGTGAGAGCCAGCCAAATTTTTTCAGATCGTGAATTGTGTGGTTCATTACTTTGTATTTGCCATTTTCGCAGTAAAAAAGGTCGTCTGGCTGAACCAAAGCCTCCTCCAGGGCTGCCGCCATCAAGAAGATCTTGAAAGTGGATCCCGGTTCGAAGGCATCTGTCACTGCTCGATTGCGCCAGACCGCTGGCCCAGAGGAGGAGAAAGAATTGGGATTGAACGATGGGAACACGGCCATGGCTAGGATTTCACCAGATTTCGGCTCGGTCACCACGGTCATACCGCCCTTGGCCCCATAATCAGTCACTGTCTTCTGTAATTCTCTTTCAGCAATGTATTGAATGCGTTTGTCCAGGGATAATCGGAGACTGTATGCCTGCGGATCTGAGGCAGCAGGCAGGCCGTGAGTGTAAATGATCTGACCCCGAGCGTCCTTGGCTCCAGGATGGGTACCAGATTCGCCACCCAAGAGCAGGTCCTGGGCGACCTCCAGCCCTTCCAAACCTATGTGGTCTCGGCCTACGAACCCAAGGAGATGGCCTGCAAGCTCAACATTAGGGTAGTAACGGCGATTCTCTTTGACGAAGTGGATGCCCTCGAGGCCAAGAGCCCGAACCGCATCTGCCTGTCTTGGGGTGAGACAATGTTTTAACCAGACAAAGGCGCGATGCTGGCGAAATTTTTTTCTCAGCCTGGTCGCCGGGATTGCAACGACTGCAGCAAGTTTTTTGGCAGTGCCTTCCGGATCCTTTATGGCTCGCGGATTGGCGGCCAGGGATTCTAATTCAATGCTGACGGCCAGTTCTTGACCGTTGCGGTCGTAAATCTCTCCGCGCCGCGCCTCAATGTGCAGATCTCTGCGGATTTGTTTATTGGCAACACTCGCCCAATCCTCCCACTGGAAAAACTGAACCTGGAAGCTCCGACCAATCAACAACAAAAAGCCGAAGAGCAAACCGGTGGCCACGAGAAGAACGCGGAACCGTATCCAGCGAACCGCAAGGTTGTTTTGGCGAGGTTGAACCGTCATCGGAGCACCACAATTTGCTCTTTGCGTGGGCGGTTGAGCCCTAGCTGTTCGATGGCAATACGCTCCACCCGCTCAGGAGCTTTAAGCCGGGCCAACTCCAGGTGTAGCTTCTTGCTGTCATTCAGAAACTGAGTGTGTATCCGGTCAGCGTCTGACAGTTTATAGCCCAGTTGCACCACGTGCACCCGGCACCAGACATAGCTAAAGCCGCTGAACAGAAGCCAGAGAAAAACGGCAATAATGGCGGATATATTCCGTTGTCTCCAGTTGGGCGTTGCTGCCTTTTTGCCTGCTCGCTTTTTTTTCTTCTTACTCATGCAGCTTCTGCTTTTTCCACCACGCGTAAGCGGCCACTTCTGGCTCTAGGATTTGCTTTTATCTCCTCCGCCCCAGGTACTACAGGCTTTTTGTTGACCAGCAGCACCAGGGGTTTTCCCTCACATTGACAAAGCGGCAACTGAGCCGGACAACGGCATGATCTCGCCCAGTGGGAAAAGGCTTGCTTTACCACCCGATCCTCCAAGGAATGGAAAGAGATAATGGCCAACCGACCACGGGGCCGGAGTAAGTCCAGAGCTCCTTGGAGGAATATCCGCAAGTTATCCAGTTCTCGGTTCACCGCCATCCGCAAGGCCTGAAAAGTACGAGTGGCCGGATGTCGCTTTCGTGACCTCTTAGCTGCAGGAATGGCTCTACGGACCACTTCGGCCAAACGTTCAGTGGTTTCGATTGGCGCTTCAGCTCGCACCCTGACGATGTTTCGGGCAATTCTCCGCCTCCAGCGCTCTTCTCCAAAGCTCCAGATGAGATCAGCCAGTTCCTGCTCGCTAAAAGTGTTGACCAACTGGGCCGCGGTAATCTCCGCTCTCGTATCCATCCTCATATCCAGCGGGCCAGGTTGGCTGAAGCTGAACCCCCGTTCGGCAGCATCCACTTGGAAAGAGGAGAGCCCAAGATCCAGAAGGATCCCGTCCACTACCTGCACATGCAGTCGAGCCAGGACTGGACCGATTCGGGCAAAGTTCTCCCTAACCAGGACGAGTCGCTCCTCGTAAGGTTGCAGGTTAGACTGCGCCTTAGCCAATGCTTCTGCGTCCCAATCAATGCCGATTAAGCGACCGTCAGGCGCCGTTTTTTCCAGGATGGCCCGGGCGTGACCACCACCACCCACCGTGCCATCCACAAAATATTTTCCGGCAGTGCAGCGCAGGTGCTCAATCACTTCATCAAGGAGAACCGGCCTGTGTTCCTGCTGCCGCACCGCGCTTACCGCCGGGTAAATGGAAACCCTATTCTAACCCCTCATCAGATAGCGCGATGCGGGGGTGATTGGCAGATTGATTTCCAAACCCCAGTAGGGTTTCTTATCGGCTCAAACCGATTGGACAGAGTTTGAGAAACGGAGACGCGGCGACGCGGCAAAAAAAACGGTCTGCTGCGCTGTTCATATTCTTGATCCGTGAAGCCCCAGTTGTCTTCACCCACCATAATTCTTTGTGTAAGTGTTAAAGTCACGCCGCGCCGCCGCGTCTCCGTTTCTCTTATATGTGGAGGGTTAGAACCCTATAGTGCGATTTATCAAATGCCGAGTTCTGCTAGCGTTGTGGTAATGTTGGCAAAATCATCACGGGCTCTGTTAATTTCCTCATCCCACAGTGGCTTGCTCCAGACTTCGAAACTCTTGAGCATACCTGCCAGCACCACATCACGCTCTAACGAGGCGTGCTCACGCAAGGTCTGAGGGATCAGAACTCTTCCCTGCTTGTCGAAATTACATTCAGTGGCGCCAGAAATGAAAAAGCGCTGAAACGCCTTCACATCCTGACGAACCAGGGAGAGTTCTCCTAGTTTTTGTTCGATAATTTCCCACTCTGATAAGGGATAAGCAATCAGGCAGCGGTCAAGGTTGGTGATTATACAGCGGTCTTCATAGCGGGTTGTGAGGATCTCGCGAAACCTTGCGGGAATGCGTATACGCCCCTTGACATCCAGGGTATGTACGGAGCGACCCCTGAACATGTAGACTCCATAGGAGAACAGAATTGACACTTATGACCACTTTTTCCCACTTATTGACACCTTTTATACAGTTGGCCCCACAAACTGTCAACTTAAAAAACAAAATCAGAGGATTCTACCGACTCCCAGATCTAAGTCCTGGGTCAAATAGATATCAATATATAGAATAATTAGCTATTAGACAACTGCATTATGTGTCCCGAAGAGAATCGTGCAATGATAATTTCTTAACGCCTTTTTTGGTGGCGCAAAACCGCTGCGTTGTGTTCCACCAAATTGGTTGAGAAATGATGGGTCCCGTCTTTTTTGGCCACAAAGTACAGATAGGGTGTGGAGGTTGGGTTGAGCACTGCTTGGATAGATGCCGCTCCAGGATTGCAGATGGGGCCGATGGGCAAGCCTCGCCGGGTGTAGGTGTTGTAGGGAGTGTCTTTCTGAAGGTGGGCTCTGGTGAGGTTGCCATCGAAGTTTCTTAGTCCGTAAATTACAGTTGGGTCACTCTGAAGCCGGATCCGTCTTCTGAGGCGATTTAAGAACACACCGGCAATCAGTGGACGTTCCTCGGCTGCCGCGGTTTCCTTTTCCACCACCGAAGCAAGGATGACCACTTGGTGGCGAGTAAAACCAAGTTTGCGAGCTTTCTCCTCCTGGACTGGGCCAAAGTGCTGGTTGAACAGGGTGACGAAGGAGCGCAACACGGTCTCTACCGGTAGTCCCCTTGCAAACCGGTAGGTATCAGGGAAAAGGTAGCCTTCCAGACTTGCGGCCGGTATACCCAGGCTACGGACGAAAGGGGGGTCGGTTGCGGCGGCGATGAAGCGCTCAGCATTGACCAACTTGCTGGCCTCGAGCAGCGCTGCCATCTGTTTAAGGGTGTAACCTTCTGGAAAGGTGATCTGGTGAAGTCGAACCTCACCGCGAATAATCTTGTTGAGAAGCTCTCCCGGGCGAAGGCCGGTTGAGAGTTGATACTCGCCAGCCTTGATCTGACGGGCTGCCCCCTTGAACCTAACCAGCCAGCGAAATTTTCCGGCGCTGCGCACCAGACCCTGCTCGTGCAGCAACTCACTCAAAACTGGGACCGACATTCCCACCGGGACCTCCATCACCACCTCCGCCGGCTCCGAGCTGGCCGGAGTTCTGATAAAATGGAGCATATCCCCAACCAGCCACGCCGAAGCGAGGACGAGAACCAGGAGCAGAGACCACAAGGGGCTCAACCGTCTCTTTTTGGGTTTGGTCGAAGATTCTTCTATCATTTGCCTCTTACTGGGTCACAACCGTTAGGCAAAGCCAAATTCCGAATATCGAAACCGGGGACCCGACCACAGGGTGGGGAGTCCGTAGGACCCATTTTGATCATTCGGATTTGCTTCGTGTTCCAGTTGTGTGGTAATCATAGGCCACCACCTCATTAAAGCCCTTCAACCAACTGCGGCAGGATCTCACCCGCTTTCCCCTGAAGTGAAAGGTCCAGTTTATGGGAGTAGGGTGTGGGTTCTAGATTGATCTCCACCACCCGCGCACCCTGTTCCTTAGCAACAATGGCCAGAGAGGCAGCCGGTTGCACCAGAGCTGAAGTGCCTATCACCAGCATGGTATCACAGGAGCGAATTGCAGCGACGGCTTTATCCAGAATGGTTGGGTCAAGCTGTTCGCCAAACCACACCACGTGGGGACGCAGAAGCCCTCCGCACTCTTCGCACGCCGGGAGTTCGGGCAGAGGAACTTCCTCATTGCGACTTACCACGTGGCACCGAGTGCAACGAACCATCCAGATGTTGCCATGCAACTCGACAAGGTTTTTGCTGCCCGCCCGGTGGTGCAGGTCATCAATGTTTTGGGTAATAAGCGAGAACTGAGGAATCTTCTCCTCCAGACGTATCAGGGCTTTGTGAGCAGGGTTTGGCTGCAGGGGAGCAAGCAACTCCCGGCGCCAATTATAGAAGTTCCACACCAACTTCGGGTCACGGGCAAAGGCTTGAGGAGTAGCCAGGTCGGTGGCCCTGAAACCCTGCCAGAGCCCGTCCTTGCCCCTAAAAGTGGGCACTCCGCTCTCGGCGGAGATGCCGGCACCAGTAAGTGCAGCGACTCGCTTACTTTCAGCCAGCCAGAGGCCGGCTTGTTGAAGTTCTGCTGCAATGGCGGCCATCAAATGTCTCCTTCAGTTACGCGTTTGCTTATAAGTTGGTAGATGTTTAGACCTGCCGCTTCAAAGCCCTTGAGACCGTAGACCATATTGGCCTCTATCACCAGAAATCTGTCTTCGCAGATGCAAATATCAAGCCCCACTTCGTCAAACTTACAGAGGCGGGCCACCCGTTCAGCAAAGCGAAGGGTATCATCAGGGACATCCTCCAATGATATCCTCCCCCCGAGTGAGACATTGCTGCGAAATTCCCCAGGCCGGGCAATACGCCAGTAAGCGTGCACCACTTTTGCTCCCACTAAGACGACGCGCAGGTCGCGGTCAATGGCAAGGTATTCCTGAATATAAGCCGGCGCGTATTTTTGCAGGTAATCCTGCAGATCTTCACGGCTGCGAATGAGGAAAACTCCTCTGCCCTTTGAGGAACCCCGGGGGATCTTGGCGATAAAAGGAAAGGAGAAATCCGCAAGGATCTGTGGCGCACGGGGGTTGTCCCTGTAGATCCGGGTGCGAGGGTGAGGGATACTAAGCAGATTGAAGAGCTCGGTTTGTTTGATCTTGTCTCCCATGTAACGGTAGTAATTCGCTGGGAAAACCCTCTTGCCCAGCGCGAGAAAAATGTCTTCATAGAGGGTACTTGGGTAATAAATGGTGTCGGCGTTTCGCAGTAGGTCGAGTTCGATCTCGCTGTAGTCCTCGAAGTTGGGACGCAACCCCAGGGTCTGTACGAGAGGACTGTGTCGCAGTCTTTTTCCCAAGGCGATTTTTCGTTTATGCATCGTTGCCTAGTTATTTGTAGCCATATGGCCGCTCTTATTTTTAGCGAACTGTCCGGTGAGAGTGTAAGGTATTCACTAAAAGCAAGTTCATTTGCCCTATGCCAACGTCAGTAACTCTGTGAACTACACGTACTTCTTCAGTCCTTGATTATTTGCTCCAAGGGCTGGTAAGGATAATTGAGGTCTCGTGCAACAGTCTCATGGGTAACATGGCTGCGATAAATGTTAATCCCTTTTGCAAGGGCAGGGTCAGATGCAACAGCTGTCTCAAAGCCCTGGTTGGCTATCTTGAGAGCATAGCTGGTGGTAACGTTGGTCAGGGCAAAGGTGGCGGTTCTTGGCACAGCCCCGGGCATATTGGCCACACAGTAGTGAATGACGTTATCAACTGTGAACACGGGCTGATCATGGGTGGTTGGCCGGCACGTTTCGCAGCACCCTCCCTGGTCCACAGCAACGTCCACAATCACTGTGCCAGGCTTCATTTGGGCAATCATTTCACCGCTGACAAGGCTTGGGGCTCGTCCGCCCGGGACCAGAACTGCGCCGATAACCAGGTGAGATTCACGCACAGAACGCTCGATGGTATCGGGGTTGGAGATGAGTGTGGTGATAACCGAGCCGAATATGTCATCAAGGGCCATGAGACGAGCCTGGTCGATATCGATAATGCTGACCATGGCCCCCATTCCCACTGCGATTTTGGCTGCATTGCTCCCGACCACACCACCTCCCAGAATAGTCACCTGGCCTCGGTAGACACCGGGGACGCCTCCCAGGAGCACGCCGCGGCCACCCTGAGTTTTTTCCAGATAATGGGCACCAACTTGGACCGCCATCCTGCCGGCGATCTCGCTCATTGGTGTGAGCAGCGGCAAGGAACCGTCAGGCAACTGTATGGTCTCATAGGCAATGCCAATGATTTCCTTTTCCAGGAGGACGGCTGCCAGTTCAGGCGCAGGAGCCAGATGTAAATAGGTATAGATTATCAGGCCTGGTCTCAGGAGGTCATACTCCGGAGGCAAAGGCTCCTTTACTTTCATCACCAACTCTGCCTCTCCATAGACCTCAGCAGCTGAGGATACCAGGTGGGCACCGGCAGCCTTAAACTCCCGATCACTGATACCCGCGCCTTCACCTGCGCCTTTTTCAATCAGCACCCGGTGGCCCGAGGCTGCTGAGAGCCGCACGCCAGCCGGAACGATTCCCACACGGTATTCCTCGGTCTTTATCTCCTTAGGAACTCCGATGATCATTGGTTGCCTCCACAGAGTGGGTTAATCCTTGGTTATTTGTGGGAGCGGCTTTCCACGACGTGCCTGTCCCGGGCGTAGTCCCCGGGAGCCTGCTTGCCCTGAGTTTATCGAAGGGGTCGAAGGTTAGCCGCGATCCGTTGCTCTGAGAATGACCTTATTAGACAAATGATCCGGGTAATAGGACAGCTTGGATTGGCGCAGTCCGGATTCACCCAGATCCTGTTCGCGATTTGTGTAGGTGAAGTCGCTCCAGGCGTTTTGGCAGAATTCCTGATTTATCACCGCGTAGCTACCGGAGAATTCAGGATCGGCCTTCTCGAGGTGAATCAAAGCCGTATCAGGGTTAAGAGGTTCTCCCAAACTGAAGGCCACCACCTTCTCGTCCACCACAATAGCAGCTCCCTGGCAATCCAGTTGGTGGTAGTGAAGTAAGGCTTCGCGGATGGCCTGTTCTTCATTGAGAAGTGCCGGATTTTCCACACAGCTTTTGAGTCTACACCACTGCTCTTCCAACTCCAGACAGGCCTCTATCCAGTCATCCTTGAGAGTTTGATAGCGGTAGGAATATCTCTTACGAAATTGCTTGAGGTGATTGCGTTTGCGGTGGTACTTCCGGCCGCTCAGATTGATAAGGGATTCGGTACGGTAAACATAATCGCTATTGGCTCGATCCTCCAAAACTTCAAGGGAGAGCGCGCTAGCGTAGCGCTGGGCCAGAACCTCAGGCACCCGGTGGATTTCTGGCGTATCCGTATGGTTTTCCAGAAAACTCAATAAATGCCCAAAAGCCGAGGATAGGTCATGCGGTCCAACTGGTGGCAAACCGAAAGGGGGGGCTTCGGCCATATGCCCGATGATCAATAGCGCGTCATTGGCAAGGCACCACTGAAAATTGTAATGGTAACGCCACATGAAAAGATTGGTGAAGGTTAGTTCGGAAGTGAGCGGTGGGCTCTGGTGAAAAAAAGCAGTAATCTGGTCCCGGTCTTCTAAGCTCAACCGCTTAAAGTCAGGGTAATGTGGCGTGGCCTGCATGCAATTCCAGATCGTGTCATCTGTTGAGACATTAAGGAGCGAGGGAATTGAGGAATGAGTAATTACCAGGACCTTGAGATAGCAACCTTTTAGCGCTATAATTCCAAAATCCCTGAATCCCTAAATTCCTTAACCTCTGCTGGGTCCATATTCGACTTTGAAAAGTCCAGCTTCAGGTGGTGGCAGCAAACGATCGGTGGGCCATCGTGCCGGTCGTTAGGAATACTCCCCCCGGAGGCAAGAAGCTGGCCACTGTGTGACTATGTCATATCGGATGTGGGAGAGTCAACGAAATAACATTTTACTTGACAAGAACACGACTACATGATTTATAAATAGGTTTAAAGAATTCCTATGAGATAATTCAATCAATAAACAGAGGGATAAACCCATGCTGAAAAGCCCTTGCTTAGCTTGTGAGATGGTCGGCCAGGATAAGAACAAGTGCTTGCAAAACTGTGATAAGCTCAAAGAGTACCAAGAGTTCATCCTCAAACAGGGGATCTACGCCAAGGTATAGAGAGACTCTTACAATCGAGAAAAAATGGCGGCCTCAGGGCCGCCTTTTTTTGGTCTCAGTAACAATGCTCTTCAACCCCCACGAGAGCTTAATTGCCAACTGTTAGCCAGGCATCAGCAAGCTAAGATCATCAATCCGAAATCATCAATCTCCATTACTCCAGACGTCAAAATCGCTTGCCCTTCCGGATAAAACTCCATAAAATATGAGAATACTAGGGAAAATACCCTCATCAAGGTGAAATTTAATGAGGAAATAACATGCCAGAGCAGGGACGTTGGGTATCTCTCATTAACTATCTGCGAGAGCATTCCTTCTCGCGCTGGATGTTCTACAGCCTGCTCATTGGCCTCGTTGCGGGATTGGGTGCTGCTGCTTTCTTTTTCACACTGGAATGGCTCAAATATTTTGTCTTGGATTATCTGGCGGGCTACCCCATGCCGGCGCCAGCGGGGGAACAGTTGGTGCATGGAGTGGTTCATGGAACAGCGAAGCCCTGGATTTTGTTCCTGGTCCCTGCAGTGGGTGGTTTGATTTCCGGCCTCGTTGTATATACGTGGGCGCCTGAAGCAGAAGGTCATGGCACCGACGCCATGATAGACGCCTTCCATAACAAACAGGGTGAGATTCGCACCCGGGTACCATATATCAAGAGTGTAGCTTCGGTGATCACCCTGGCTTCGGGAGGAAGTGCCGGCCGCGAAGGACCCATCGTCCAGATTGGAGCAGGTTTCGGCTCATGGCTGGGTCGCGTGTTCAATTTGGACACCAAGGAAAGACGAATCCTTATGCTGGCGGGGTGTGCAGGTGGTTTGGGTGCCATTTTTCGCGCGCCTCTGGGTGGAGCCATCACCAGCATCGAGGTGCTCTATACCGAGGACTTCGAAACAGAGGCCATCATCCCGTGTGTTATGAGTTCAGTGGTGGCCTACTCGTTCTTTACCCTGATTTTTGGATATAAGCCCATCTTTGCCACACCCACCTTGGTCTTTACCGACCCTCGAGAGTTATTGATCTATGCGATTCTCGGCCTGGTATGCGTGCCAGTGGGCTGGATTTACTCGAAATCGCTCTATGGCCTCAGGGACCATGTTTTTAGGAAGATAGCCATCAAACCTCACTTTGTCCCGGCCATAGGCGGTCTCCTGGTGGGATGCATTGGTCTGATGACTCCAATGGTCATGAGCGGCGGCTACGGGACCATTCAGCTCGCGCTGCTGGGAAAGCTGTCGGTGGGATTGATGGCGATTATGATCTTCACCAAGATTTTTGCCACCTCTTGCACCATAGGTTCTGGAGGCAGTGGGGGCGTATTCGGCCCATCGCTTTTTATTGGAGCCATGTTGGGAGGCGTAGTGGGTCAACTGGGTCATACCTATTTTCCAGAAGTGATTACCAATCCGGCAGCTTTTGCCCTGGTGGGCATGGCCGCATTTTTCGCCGGGGTGGCCAAGGCACCTATCGGTGCCCTGTTGATGGTTTCTGAAATGACCCAAGGCTACGAGCTCGTGGTTCCACTTATGTTTGTCTCTGCAATCCCCGTACTTCTATCCGGTCGTTGGGGCATTTATGAAAAGCAGGTTAAGAACAAATTTGCTTCGCCGGCGCACCTGCCGGAATTAACAATTAACGTTTTGCAAACCATGCAGGTTCGCGACGTCTACAAGCCTGACAAGCCGGTAACCATGCTGCCCATGGACATGCGGCTCAGAGAGATGAGACGCCTCATGAAGCGTACCAGGGAGTCCTTTTTCCCGGTTGTGGATGAAGAAATACGGCTTGTGGGTATCTTGTCGTTTGCCGACCTGCGTGCCATCCTCTTTGAGGATGCCCTTTCGGACCTTATAGTGGTGGGGGATCTGGCAGAAAAGCCTGTTGCCATCGGTCTCAACGAAACCCTCTATGAGGCGTTGATCAAGTTTATTCGCAGCGGCTATGGGCGGATACCCATTCTGAGCGAAGAGCTCCCGGGCCGCTTAACCGGACTTCTGAGCCTCGAAGAGCTGATGCGGGCGTATCACCAGGAAATGGTCAGGTTAGAAAAAGGATAATATAGCGCCAACTAACGCCAAGCGCCGTAATTGACCACGAAGACCACGAAGAATACAAAGGGCATTAGAGATAATATAAAATCGTTTAGTATTTCTTACCTTAACAAAATCAATTTTCTATTTGCGTACTAAAGTGATAGCTAACCCCAGTGACTTCAGGGCACTGGCATGCTATTTTCTGGATTCCCGCTTTCGCGGGAATGATGAAAGTAGGCGGTTGTCCGTCATCCCCGCGTGGGGATCCAGATAAAACAGATCCTTCAAGCATAGTGAGGCTAAGTTATCGAACTGTCATATTATAGTAGTGCCTTTGGGTACTTGGTGCGACTTGTGGTGACCAGAACCCGATGCAGAAGGAGGATTTGGCACAGATGAGCAGTAAGCGGCAGTTTACACCACTGGAGAAAAAAATCATCCATGAGTTGCAGCAGGATCTGCCTGTAGTCAGACGACCCTTTGCTGCCGTGGCAGAAAGAGTTGGAATCAGCGAAGCTGAGCTCTTGGATACAGTGCGCGAATTTATGGCCGACGATATTATCCGGCGTTTTGGCGCTACCCTGAGGCACCAACGTTCTGGATTTGACGCCAATGCCATGGTGGTGTGGGAGGTAGAGCCTGAGAGGGCCGAGGAGGTGGGCAACATCTTTGCTTCGTTCCGTGAAGTCTCCCACTGTTACCAGCGACCTGCAATGCCTGATTGGCCTTACCGGTTGTTTACCATGATTCACGGATCCTCCCCTGAGGTATGCCGCCAGATCGCTCAAAGGATGTCTGATGCTGCGGGTATCGAAAAGTTCGATCTGCTTTTTACCCAGGAGGAACTGAAGAAAACCACTATGGCCTATTTTGGCGACTCGGAAACTGAGAACCCATAGCATTTCTCATTTCGCATTTCACATTGGACATTTAGCATTTAAAGCCCAATGACCAATGCCAGATGATAAATGCGAAATGACTAGGAGGATTAGGATGGCTGGAAGCAGCAGTGAGAAATTGTATCGCGAGGCTGAAGAAATAATTCCTGGCGGGGTAAATAGCCCGGTACGCTCCTGCCGGGCGGTGGGTACACACCCCTTGTTTATCACGAGCGGGCAGGGTTCGAAGATTTACGATGTGGACGGCAATGGCTACATCGATTACGTGGGCTCTTGGGGCCCTCTTATCCTGGGGCATGCTCATCCAGAGGTGGTGGCGGCTGTGAAGGCAGCAGCGGAGCAGGGGACCAGCTTTGGCATCCCCACTGCCCGGGAAGTTGAGCTGGCCCAGATGATTACCCAGCTTGTTCCCTCTATGGAAATGGTGCGCATGGTTAATTCAGGTACCGAGGCCACTATGAGCGCAATCCGGTTAGCCCGTGGCTACACGGGGAGAAACAAGATCATCAAGTTTGACGGCTGCTACCATGGTCATGCGGACACGCTCTTGATTAAAGCGGGCTCAGGTGCCGCGACCCTCGGTATTCCTGGCAGTGCTGGAGTTCCGCCAGATTTTGTCCGGTACACGCTGTCCCTGAGATTCAACGATCTTGAGCAGGTGGCAACAGTGATGCAGGAGCAGGGAGATGATGTGGCCGCCATCATAATCGAGCCGGTTGCAGGAAATATGGGGGTCGTACCTCCCAAGCCGGGATTTCTCGAAGGACTCAGACATTGGTGCGATGAAACCGGGGCCTTGCTCATTTTCGACGAGGTAATGACCGGTTTCCGAGTGGCGCTGGGGGGAGCGCAGGCTCTATACTCGGTGCGACCGGACCTCACCTGTCTCGGAAAAGTTATTGGCGGTGGCTTACCTGTGGGTGCCTATGGAGGACGTAGGGACGTTATGAGCAAAGTGGCTCCTCTGGGGGAGGTTTATCAAGCCGGTACCCTCTCAGGCAACCCACTGGCTATGAGCGCTGGACTGACAACTCTGAAGCTGCTGAGCGAGCCAGGGGTGTATGATCAGCTCGAGGAGCGGTCCAGCTACCTATTTGATGAGATGAGTCGGCTGGCAGTAAAGCACAATGTGACCTCCACTATGCATAGGGTCGGTTCCATGGGCTGTCTCTTTTTTACTGACCAGACCGTAGTGGATTTTGACACTGCCCAAACCACGGACACCCAAAGATTCGCCCACATGTTTTGCGCGATGTTAGAGCGGGGTGTGTATCTGGCTCCTTCCCAATTTGAGGCTGCCTTTGTCAGTCTGGCCCATGATCAGGAGGATGTCGATAAGACCTTGGCGGCAGCGGATGAAGTGTTGAAGGAACTATAGGGCATAGGGCATAGAGCATAGGGTGAGACAGCTGTTTTTGATTTTACTCCATGCACCATGCCCGTCTGACAGCGCAGCGTCATGACCCGAATGACCTCCCGTCTCGCAGCGCAGAACGCGTCGTTCTGCGCCCTGTTTGCGAACGAAATTCTTTTCACAAAAAAGCGTTGACTTTACCAGGGGGCTATGGTAGGAGGTACGTGAAGTTTTACACGAACTTAAGTACTGCCATGTGGCAGTCTTTATTCGTGGGCAGGGGGCCGGGCCAGAAGGAGAGAGGTGGCCTTCATGAAAGAAGACACCAGAAAGGCTCTCAAGCTGGTCGGGCTCGCCAGCACTCTGGGACTCACCATTGTCATTGCCACCTTCATCGGCCTGGCTCTGGGACTCTGGTTAGACAGGGTGTTCGATACCAGCCCGTGGCTTACCGTTATTTTTCTCATACTCGGTATTATTGCAGGATTTCGTAATTTCTACCGCTTTATGTCAAAGCGGGCCAAGGAGTGAGGGTCATTTCTGGCCCGGTCACTATGCTGATAAAAGACGAGGCCCTTCTCAAGAGACTTGAACAATTCAATTGGGTCCTTCTGGCGCTTCTGGCATCTGGCAGCTTTGTCTTCTTTTCCCGCAAGTTCGCTCTCGGTGTTCTGGCTGGAGGAATACTGGCTGTCGCCAATTACTATCTGGTGAAACGGAGCCTGCGCAGGGCCTTCGATCCAGAAAGGCAAGGTAAAACCCGGTTTTTCTACTTGCTGAAGTACGGCCTACGCTTTGCGGCTCTGGGTCTTGTTATCGCCTTATTGCTGATCAAGGGGTGGGTAAGCCCTCTTGGCATGCTGTTAGGCTTATCGATAATCGTACTTGGTATTGCGCTCGTTGGTGTTGTCGAGGCGCGAAAACTCTTTTTCAAGGGGGTAGTCTAGGCCATGGAACACCCGATCATGTTTCTGAATCTTCTTTTCCAAAACCTCGGTCTTCCTATTGTCCACGATTTTGGCGAGGCGCACACTTTCCTGGAGAAGCTACTCCTACCCTATGTGACCTATACTTGGTTGATCATCATAGCTCTGGTGATTGTGGTCAAGCTGACGGTCCGCCGCATCGAACTCGTTCCCAAGGGAGGCCAGAACTTTTTCGAGATTTTGATTTCCGGGATTGAGGAGTTTATGGTGGGGGTTACCGGTGAAGAAGGTCGTTACCTGTTCCCACTAATCGGCACCCTGGCGTTCTTCATTCTGCTCAGCAATTACATGGGTATGATCCCGGGATTTTTTGGCCCCACCGCCAATGTCAATACCACTTTGGCCTGTGCCATCATCGTGGTGTTTTACACTCACGTGATCGGAGTGAAGTTTCATGGGCCCGCATACATAAAACATTTCATGGGACCAATATGGTGGCTTGCTCCCCTTATCTTCGTTGTGGAGGTGATCGGTCACTTTGCCCGCGTTCTCAGCCTTTCCATTCGTCTTTTCGGAAACATCTTCGGCGAAGAACTGGTACTTGCCATCCTTATGTTCCTCGCGGGCATGTACCTGGCGCCTCTGCCGATGATGTTCCTGGGTCTATTTACCGGCGGCGTGCAAGCCTTTATCTTTTGCTTGCTCTCCATGATGTACTTCGCCGGTGCGATTGAGCATGCTCACTAAATCCCGTTGAGCCAATTGGTCGACGTCTGGAACCTGGCAACACCAGAAGCTTGGGAAGAAGGTCCTCGTTAGGAAGAAGGCCATAAAATAAACACAAACAAGGAGGTTTTTTTGCATGAAGAGGAAAACGCTGATTCTGACAGTGGTGTTCATCCTGGGGTTCGCTGCGTTGGCTTTTGCGGCCGACGCAGGTGGGATGGAGAAAGTCGTAGGTCTGAATTTCTTCCTGTATTCCGCCGTAGCAGCCGGCTTCGCCATTGCCATTTCATCCATTGGCTGTGGTCTGGCTCAGGGAATTGCTATTAGGAGTGCGGTGGAAGGCGTGGCCCGCAATCCTGAGGCTTCAGGAAAGATTACCGTGACCATGATGATCGGTCTGGCGATGATCGAGTCTCTCTGTATTTATACTTTGGTTATCTGCCTGATCCTCATTTATGCTAACCCGGTGTCCAAACTCATTCAGGGTTTTGTGGGGCTCGTCGCCCACTAGCAACCAAGTTTCGTACAGACCATCGGGGGATTGGCCGCAGAGTTGGGCAATCCCCCGGTCGCCTTAAATTAAGTTCGGCGCGGCTGCCGATATTACAACAGGATCGTGAGACTATGAAGTTTGCCAAGATTCCCATGGCCACCATCAACCGGCTATCTATCTACCTGAGGAATCTCGACGAGTTGATCACGAATGATGTTGAGGTGATTTCCTCGGAACGGTTGGCCAAACAGTGTGGGGTAAATCCGGCACAGATACGTAAAGATCTCGCTTACTTTGGTGAATTCGGTGTCAGAGGAGTTGGCTACCGAGTCAAGGACCTCTACTCTCACATTCAAGAGATACTTGGCCTCAATCGCCCGTGGAATATGGCGCTTTTCGGAGTAGGTAACTTGGGTTCAGCTCTTATCCGCCACGCCAACTTTCTCAAGCACGGATACCGGTTTGTGGCTGCTTTTGATGTAAATTCCGAAAAAATCGACAAGACGCTACCCAACGGCCTCGTCATCCAGCACGTGGACCGGTTTGAGGAAGTGGTCAAAGAGAGAAATGTGGAAATGGGCATCATCGCTGTGCCGCCCGCGAACGCCCAGAGTGTCGCAAACCAGCTTATCCTTGCGGGAATCAACGGGATTCTGAACTTCTCTCCGGTTCAGATTCAGGTCCCTGACTGCTGTCGAGTGGAGAACGTAGACTTCTCGATCAAACTAGACAATCTCGCCTACCATATTTCTTCAACAACCACCTGATTGTCCTACTCTCGCTCAGGTCGGACATGTCTGGAGGTGCGACCGCTGTGGCCCAATCTGTAGCTAATGGGTCATTTTTTCGCGCTCGCTGCGCTCCGCTCAGTCCCGCAAGCGGGTTCCCAGTTTGGCTTCGCCGTCACTACGCTTTGCTGTCATTTGTAGTCATTAGGTCGTTTGGCTCAATCGCTTCACCTCATGTTGTATTGGTGGTTTCACCAACACTCCTTTGGGTTTTTAGCCAAATCTGGCGATTTAGCAAAGATCAAGTAATGTAGGCCATCTCAGCTAAGTTGTTGTAGTTAAAGGTTTTGCCCGCTTTCCTTTCCATTTGGCATCTTTCCTGCCTATGCAAGGAGAGGTAGCGCTTGCACCTCCTTGTCTTGCTCTACACCACAGATTTTGCGCCCCCATCTGCCATCCGCGCCCGGTTCGATGGGGGTTTTTCTCAAGATGCTGTTATATCTTTTTGTGCGTTACGGTTGGAACTGCTCTGTTTGACCATAGCAATAGGCCAATTGAAAAGCGTGGCGGGAACTCTGGAAAAGAACTACTGTAAACAGGGAGGGTGATTTATGAGTGATGAGAGACGTGTCTACCCCCGAGCTCAAATAAAGTGGCCAGCAGTGATAAAGACCGATAGCGGTACGATGGATGGGGTAACATCAAATGTTACCCCAAATGGACTCTTCATCCATTGTCAAAAACCGTTAAGGCTCAATGAAGTCTTTGCATTGACCATAAATATTCCCAACTCCGACCAGGTCTTAACAGCTAAAGCGGAAGTGACGTGGTCGAATAGGTGGGGCCCTGATGATGACATTTCGCCGCGCGGCATGGGTGTTCGATTTGTGAAGATTTCCAGTGAGGTCCGAAAATTCATCGCTAGAGCAGCCTTGAACTATCTTAAATCGGAGGAGATAGCGCCTGAGTTGCTGCAGACCCTGCAGACTTTGGTCATAGATGTTAATGAGGCTAAAGCAGGCTTCGGTTGAGAAGCCAACTAGCTATTAAAGATCCTCTGGCAAGAAACGCTCATTTTAGTATTTTCTTAAGATACCGTCCTGTATGCGATTGAGGAATTTGGGTGATCTCCTCAGGTGTACCGGTACCGACAATCTTGCCTCCCTCTGTCCCTCCTTCAGGTCCAAGGTCGATGACAAAGTCTGCGGTCTTGATAACATCCAAGTGATGTTCAATGACCACGACCGTATTGCCGGCCTCCACCAAGCGATTGAGAACATAGAGCAGCTTCTTGATGTCGTCGAAATGAAGACCAGTGGTGGGTTCATCCAGGAGATACAGGGTCTTGCCACTGCTGCGCTTGCTCAGTTCCCGAGCCAGTTTGATTCTCTGCGCTTCACCACCTGATAGTGTTGTGGCTGGTTGTCCTAGTCTAAGATAGCCGAGCCCAACTTCATCCAAGGTGGAGAGCTTATCTTTAATGAGAGGTATGTTGCCGAAAAAGCGGTGGGCCTCGTTCATGGTCATGTCTAGCATTTGAGCGATGTTTTTCCCCTTATAGATTATTTCCAGGGTGTCCCGGTTGAAACGGAGACCGTTGCAATCATCACAGGTAACGTACACGTCCGGCAAAAAGAGCATTTCGACTTTGAGAATACCCTGACCAGCACATGCTTCGCAGCGGCCGCCCTTGACATTAAAACTGAAACGGCCGGCCCGGTATCCCCGGGTCCGAGCCTCTGGCACCTGGGCCAGCAGGTTTCTGACCTGGGTAAAGATCCCGGTGTAGGTGGCCGGGTTAGACCTGGGGGTGCGACCGATAGCGGACTGGTCAATATGAACAACCTTGTCTAGTGCCTCAAGTCCTCGAAGGCGACGGTGAGTCCCAGGAAATTCCCGGGCACGGTGCAGCAGCTTTGCAACGGCGCGATAGAGGGTGTCCAAAATGAGCGTGCTCTTACCCGAGCCGGACACACCGGTTACACATGTGAACAGACCAATTGGGATTGAGGCGGTGATATTTTGCAGGTTGTTGGCGCCGGCCCCTTCAATGATAAGAAATCCGCGTTCAGGACTACGCCTGCCTTCAGGCACAGAGATGCTCAATCTGCCAGAGAGGTATTGCCCTGTTAGGGAGTCGGCATGCTGGAGAAGTAAAGCCGGCTTGCCGCTGAAAACGAGATGCCCACCCTGATCACCCGCACCGGGGCCAACATCAACCACATGATCCGCGGTCATAATGGTTTCGGCGTCGTGCTCAACAATCAGTACGGTGTTTCCCTGATCGCGAAGTGTTTTGAGAGTGTCCAGTAGCCGTTGGTTGTCACGCTGATGTAAACCGATGCTCGGCTCATCCAGGATATAGAGCACTCCCACAAGTCTGGAGCCTATCTGGGTGGCAAGACGGAGACGCTGGGCCTCTCCCCCTGACAGGGTAGTGGAAGCCCGGTCCAGACTAAGGTAGGAAAGCCCTACCTGGCTCAAAAACTCCAGCCGCTGGCTCACCTGGCTCAGTAACTGGTCCGCCACAGGTCTCTGTTGGGGTGGGAAAGCAAGGTTAGCTATCCACCCATTCAATTGGGCGATATCGAGGCTACTCACCTGGTAGATGTTCATATCGGCAATGGTGACGGCCAGAGATTCCGGCCTCAGCCTTGCTCCCTGACAGGTGCGGCAAACCCCCTTGGCAAGATAAGTGAATAATTGCTCCCGCTCGTCGCTGGCTTGTTGACGCCAGCGACGCTGCAAGTAAGGAATGACGCCTTCAAAAGGTTGCTCTTGGAAACGGCGGCGACCTTTGGTCTTGGCAGCGGCAGGAGATTTTTTTTCTCCAGAGCCATAAAGCAGTCTCTGACGTGCTTCAGGGGATAGGTTCTTAAATGGGGTGTGAATGTCAAAATGATATTCTTGGCCGAGCACTTCCAGTTGGTCGAGAAACAAGACCGAGCCCTTTTGGGACCATGGAGCAATAGCGCCATCTTTAAGGCTGAGACCGGGGTCAGGTACCACAAGTTCGGGATCAAATATTTCCATGATTCCAAGCCCTGAACACTCAGGGCAGGCACCGAGAGCATTGTTGAAACTGAAAAGTTGGGGAGAGAGCCCCGGCATTCTCACGTTGCAGGAATGGCAAAAAGGTTGGTCACTGAAATCCTGCTCCTCGCCGTCAACGATAGCCACTCGTGCTCTGCCCTCCCCGGTTCGGAGGGCAAGTTCCATGGAATCTGTGGCCCGCCG